>CAMNMO010000311.1 GCA_946544695.1 uncultured Ruminococcus sp.
GAATCGCAGGCAGTGCAGTCGGTCTAAGTGAAAATTTATATGTCGTTTGCTATAACGATAGTGTGGGCAGCGCTGACGGAAATATTCAGCCACAGCGGGCAGGCGCAGTTTTTATTTTCTGTCACAGCGAGCCGCTGCGCTTTCGCAGCAACTGCGTACCCGCCCCCCCGCCCGCCGACTTTTCCGCCTTGACCAAAACGCCGCAATGTGATATAATAAGACCGTAAAACAAAATAACAAGAGGTGAGCGCCGTGAAGCAATATATAAAATACCCCGCCATAGGCGCTGCCGCAGGAACAGCACTGATGCTTTGCGATATGGCGCTGAAGGGACAGCTGCTTTTCGGCATGGAGGAAAAGACGGCGGGGATATACTTTATCGCCGCACTGCTCACAGGATCACGGGAACTGACGCCGAAACAAAGCTTTGCCGCAGGACTACTCGTCACAGCTGCGATGGGTCTGCCGCTTGACCTGTACGCCGTAAAACCGCAGACTGCCGCTGAATGGCTGATGACCGCAGGGGTGATGCTTGTCAGCGGGGGAGTTGCAGCAGGCTGCGCAGCACTGCGTGAAAAATTCCGACTGCGGGTGGCATTCACTTTGTTCTGGCTGATATTTGCAGCAGCTGAGGGTCTTGAAATGCTGACTGCGTATTTCACCTTAGGCAAAGGTCTGCCGCTGTCAGCTATCGACCTGATAGGTGCAGGAGTCTGCCTTTGGGTGATGACGGGACACAAAAAACGCCCCGCCGAGACCGATGAACTGCCCGATCATCCCACAGACGAAGACGGCAACCGCCTGCCCGACGGCGATGAACAGTGGCTGCTGTAATATAAGATAACGGAGGAAAAATATGTACGAAGAATTTGCCGCATGGCTCGATGAGAAACTTGAAAACGGTCTGCCCGACTGCACAGCTGCCGTTAATTTCAACATATATGAGGAGGAAAGCGGCTGGACGATACAGCTGATAGCTTCCGACCATTTTGATGCGCAGGACGATGAGTGGGCTTGCTTTGAAGTCTTTTCAACAGGCGAGGACCTCTATTACTGGGAAAAGGATAGCTCGTGGGAGGAGATACATGAGGACGTCCGTGAGATGGTAAGCACTTATCTGGAAAAGGGAAGGTTCGCAGATATGCTCAAAGACTTCCGTGCAGTGGGCTTCGGATTTGTGGACGGCGACCTTGAACTTGCTTATGTGAGGGACTGACCATGAGTACAGGAGATATTTTTATGACCCTGCTTTCAGCAGGCTGTGCCGTGTTTGAGACAGTCATTGACATACGCCTGTTCTTTTTCCTGAAAAAATATAAAGAAAAAACCATCACTTACAGCCTGTTCAATGTGCTGTTCCTGGTACTGATGACGCTGGGCGTAAGTCTCAGTTTTTCAGGCGGACATCTGCCTGTGATACTGTATGTGATGCTGCTTGTGTGTGAAGTGCTGGTGATCCCCATGCTGACGACTGTTGTAACACCGCAGGGCATCGCTGTGGCGGGCTTCAAAAGCATCACCATTGAACCCGCAGACAAATACAGCTATGAGTACAAGCAGGGCAAGGTCATAAAGGAGACGCTCTATATTTTCGATAAAGACCACGAACGCCCGAACGCTTTGCATTTCGGCATAAAAAACCAAAAGCTGGTCAGCATGCTGAATGACAACTACAATAAGCATGATTATGAGAACCCCATGCTGAAGGAGTGAAAATATGGATATTACAAAAATTCTTTTTGCTGAGGACAGCAGCAGCGCCTTTGACGGACTGTTCAGCGGCGCAGGCGGCGTTGTGGGCATTGTTCTGGTCGTGACGGGACTGCTTATCATCTACATCGCTGTCAAGGTCGCTAAGGGTTACAGCTTCCTGCCCACACTCGGCACTGAAACTGTCATCGAGGAGGACAATTATGTTGAGGGCGAAGCGAAAGTCCTCCAGCGCAAAAAGTCCACCACACCTGATTTCAACGGCGGCGGAGAAAGGGAGTTCGTCGAGTGGAAGATAGGCTACACGGTAAACGGCGAAAAGTTCACCCAGATGATACCCGATGACGGCTATGAAAAGGGCGATATGCTGAAGATAAAATACGACCCCGACAAGCCTTCTGAATTTTATCTGGTAGACGAAAACGCCCCCGAACAGACCGAAGCCCCGACCGAGACCGACAAGGCAGACACCACCAAAAGCCGCAACACAGGCTTGATACTCGGTGTCCTCGGCGTGCTTGTCATCATCGGCGGCGTGGCGCTGATACTTATGTAATAAAAGCAAAAACAGGCAGTGCGAAAGATCATCGTACTGCCTGTTATACTGCCCGCCCAAAAGCATTATGCACAACCGCAAAAAAAGACCGCACCAACAGGTACGGTCTTTTATTATTCAGTATATTAAACCAGCTGTATGATAGCCATCTCAGCTGCGTCGCCACGACGGGGTCCGATCTTTACGATCTTGGTATAACCGCCCTTACGCTCAGCGTAGCTAGGTGCGATCTCGTCGAACAGCTTCTTAGCAACAGCTTCCTTAGTTACATAGGAAAGTACCTGTCTCTTGGAATGCAGGTCGCCTGCCTTGCCGAGTGTTATCATCTTCTCGGTCATTGCAGCAACTTCCTTTGCTCTGGTTACAGTGGTTTCAATCTTACCGTTTTCCAGAAGGAATGTGACCATTGCTCTCAGCATTGCCTTTCTCTGGTCACTGGTCCTTCCCAGCTTTCTTGTGCCTGGCATAGATTTTCACTCCTTACATTAATTATCTTCCTCAGAATTGAGCTCGTAGCCCAAAGAATGAAGCTTCTCGCGAACCTCGTCGAATGACTTCTTACCGAGGTTACGTACCTTCATCATTTCTTCTGCTGACTTTTCGATCAAATCGTTAACTGTGTTGATGCCTGCGCGCTTCAGACAATTGAATGAACGCACGGATAAGTCAAGTTCCTCAATGGTCATCTCAAGGATCTTTTCTTTACCCTGGTCGTCCTTCTCGACCATTATCTCCACAACGTTGGTATCCTCAGAGAGGTCAACGAAGGGATTAAGATGCTCGTTGAGGAGTTTGGCTGCCATTGAAACAGCTTCCTTTGCGGAGATGGTCCCATCTGTCCAGACCTCCAGCGTGAGCTTGTCAAAATCGGTAATGTGACCTACACGGGTGTTGTCAACAGTGTAGTTTACCTTGAGTACCGGCGAATAAATACTGTCTACGGCTATGATGCCGATAGGTGCATTCTGCATAAGAGACTTGTTCTTCTCAGCAGAGACATAGCCCCTGCCCTTGTCGATAGTGATCTCCATATACAGCTTTGCGCCTGCGCCCAGTGTCGCAATATGCATATCGGGAACAAGTATATCTACCTCAGAATCAGCCTTGATGTCGCCTGCGGTAACAACGCATTCGCCCTCAGCTTCAATGTAGATAGTCTTGGGTCCCTCACCGTAAAGCTTTGCAGTCAGACCCTTCAGGTTAAGGATTATCTCAGTAACGTCCTCCTTAACACCGGGGATCGTTGAGAGTTCGTGGTGAACGCCGTCTATCTTTACAGATGTAACAGCCACACCGGGTAAAGAGGAGAGCAGTACACGTCTCAGACTGTTGCCGAGAGTTATACCATAGCCGCGCTCCAGAGGCTCGAGAATAAACTTGCCGTATG
>CAMNMO010000312.1 GCA_946544695.1 uncultured Ruminococcus sp.
TGTTACAGGTATGCTTGGAAATGAAAGACCTGCAAGCGTCCAGCCGTCTGTCAGCGCAAGGTCACCTATATCAACAGGGAATTCCAGTTCCTCTATTCCGTTTTCATAAGCGTATCTAATAGCAAATGCTGCTGTCATTTCCAGCCCGTAGATATCGGGATCGTTTATCCCGTCATCTATCTCAAGCAGTGTGGGTATGTATTCATCGTAGGGACTTTCGTAGCTGAGCCATTCTTCATAAGGAACATCTGCGTAGTTGAACCTTACCTGTTTATCAAATACCTGATATTTCTTTCCTTCGACCTCTATCTGATGGTCAGCGGGCTCAAAAGTAAATGCTTGTGCTTCTGATGACTGCTCGGTCTTGCTTTCGGTTTTCTGTTCATTTTGAGAATTGTCTTTCTGCTGTGCACAACCCGAAAGTGTTAGCGCAGTTATAGTCAAAGCTGTGATAAATGCTGTGATCTTTCTGATATTCATGCTGTATTACCCCTTAGTTTTATTTTATAAGAGCCTGCACTTTATGTGCAGGCTCTATGCTTATGTTTACTTTACAGGTTCGATTATCTCTACATCATCTGTGCCGAGCTGTTCTGCCTGTTCATCAGCAACTCTCTTTATTGCTTCTTCACGGGACTTCTCCAGTGCTTCCTTCGCATCTTTGCCCAGAAATTCGGGAAGTGACATGCCTGCCTGCTCGAACAGGTCGTTCAGGGGAGGAACGCTCTTCATCAGCCCGCTGAGGAAATCAGCAGTTGAACCGTTTCCGCCATTGCCCGAACCGCTGTCCCATACAGTTATCTTGTCTATCTTGATATTCTTGATAGCTTCTACCTGAATAGCGATCAGCTGTTCCATCTTGTCAGCTATGATGAGTCTTACAGCTGCATCTGCGTCGCCGCCTGCTGCTGCAACGATCTGTCTGAGACCTTCTGCCTGCTTGGTCAGTATCTCCTGATTACCCTTTGCTTCAGCCTCCATCTTAGCGTAGATAGCGTCTGCCTCACCCTTAGCCTTGCGTCTTGTTACCTCAGCCTGTGCCTCAGCCTCTATCTCAGCCTGCTGCTTGCTTATCTCTGCCTTAACGATAACGTCAGCCTTCTGTGTAGCCTTTTCCAGTTCAGCTCTTGTAAGCTCTGCTTCCTGCTGAGCGATGTAGGCTTCCTGCTTTGCCTTTGCAGCCTGTACTGCTTCAGCAGCAGTAGCCTTACGCAGTGACTCAGCTTCACGCTCACGTCTTTCTGCTTCGGACTGTGCAACCGCTACCTTAGCGTCGTTCTCACCCTTGATAGCTTCTGCATTTGCAGCTGCAACTTCGATCCTCTGCTCTTTCTGAGCGTGTGACTGACCGATCTCACCATCTCTGTGCTTTTCAGCAACGCTCTTCTTAGCGTCGTTGATAGCCTTAGCAGCAGCTTCCTTACCGAGTGCTTCCAGGTATCCCGATTCATCGGTGATATCGGTAACGTTAACGTTTATCAGTTTCAGACCTATCTTTTTCAGTTCTATCTCAACATTGTTTGATACAGCCAGAAGGAACTTGTCTCTGTCGGAGTTTATCTCCTCGATGTCCATTGTGGCGATGATAAGTCTCAGCTGACCAAAGATGATATCTTTTGCCAGTTCCTGTATCTCCATCAGTTTCAGACCAAGCAATCTTTCAGCTGCATTCTGCATGATGCCTGGTTCTGTGGAGATACCAACAGTAAATCTTGAAGGTACGTCGATACGGATGTTCTGCTTGGAAAGTGCATTTTTCAGATCGACGTTGATGGAGATGGGGGTCAGGTCCATGTATTCGTATGACTGTATAACAGGAACGATGAATGCTGCACCGCCGTGTATACATCTTGCGCTTCTCGCCTGACCGTTCTTGTCAGTGCCGACCTTACCGTAAATTACAAGTACCTTGTCGGAAGGGCATTTTCTGTATCTCGAAAGAATTGCTATCAGTGCTGCAAACAGTACAGCTGCGATTATACAAATAATAATTACCGGCTCGATTCCCATAGTTATTCTCCTTTTTATCTTGTGTTTGTTATTATATGTGGAAGGTGATCTGAGATGAAAAGATATCTGCTACATCGGTAGGTACCCGTGAACTGCTTGCCGTCCGATTCATATCGGTATACGGACTTTTGAAGTTTGTTTTTCATGTTTATCTCCTTTTTTAATGTGCTGTTTTATATCAGCATCTCTCTGATGTTTGCCGTTTTGTTGTCTGCTTTCTTTTGCTCTACACATAAGTTATTGTCTCTCTGTTTTGTCTCTTTCTTTTGTATATCTATACGTCTTGTTGTCTTCTTTCTTTTGTTCTACACATCGATTGTTTTGTCTCTTGAATTTTTTGTCTCTTTCTTTTGTCTTTGTTCTTTTGTCTGTATTTTCCGTTATGCTTCTTTTTCTATTATAACGTCGTCTCCTCTGACATCTACAACAACTACCTTTGTGCCTGTTTTTAATATTTCTTCGCTTTCGTTGAAAGCGCCAAGCTCCATCAGTTGTCCCTGGAGTGTCATGGTTATCTTTCCCATACCTTCGTTTCTTGGCGGGCAGGGGATATATACCGTTGCCGTCTCACCGATGGCATTTCTAAGGTCAAGTGTACCGTTTTCGGACAATCTCATTGAAAGCTGTACCATCTTAGCTACCAGCGTCATTGTTACCAATCCCAGAAGAGACCCTACGACCAGTGCAACTGCCTTATGAACATTCGAGCCGACCAGCACTATCGAAGACCAGCTGAACACTGTAAGGAAAGCGACCACAGTCTGCAATGTGAAGAAATGCATCGAGGTGTCTGTAACTGCATTATTGTATGAGTGATCGTGAAAATCACCGCTGTCATGTCCTGATGCACCGTGGTGTACCGAGATATCGTGATGACCTCCGCTGACATCATGATGAATGTCAAATCCGTGATGGCAGCCTATATCGTGTCCAAAGCCGTGCCCTATGTCTAAGCCGTGACTTCCTATATCGGTATGCATATCCAGTCCCGAGGTATCACTTATGTCGTGACTTCCATGGTGCATCCCGAACACTGCAAGCAGCGTTTGCAGCAGCAACAGCAGCGTTGACGGAAATGCGATACAGTAAAGCACCTTTAACATGCTGCTTAACCCGTCCCACCATACAGAAAAGTTTTCCATCATAATCGTCTGACCTCCTTTACTCATGTAAAAAGCTATGTAAATTTAATTTACTTTATTATACACTGTTCTTTTCCGTTTGTCAATAGTTTTTTGAAAAAAAATTTTAGCTTTAAAAGGCTTGCCAGGCATTGTTATTAGTTATATTAATAAGGTAAGCACCGACATTTACCCTAAAGGTAAACAAAAATGTTAATTTTTTGTTAAGCTATTGCATTCCAGTGCAAAATGTGTTATATTATATGTAAATGAAATTGACAAGAGTAAAGGAGGCTAACGTATGGATGCTAAAAACATAGGCCGTATAATAAAAGAAGCCCGTCTCGCCAAAAAAATGACACAGAACGAGGTCGTTGGTGATTTTATAACACGCAATATGCTGAGCCAGATAGAGAGCGGTACAGCGATGCCGTCAGTGAAAACGCTGGAGTATCTCTGTAAGGTACTTGATATACAGATAGAAGCTTATGACAGTTCACCTG
>CAMNMO010000313.1 GCA_946544695.1 uncultured Ruminococcus sp.
TTAAACCGCTTATCTGCGTATTTATTATTTATCATATCATCGCATAGCTATGACGTTTTCGATAATTTACGAAAAAAGTGTGAATTTTCGTGAGCCACAATGTGTTCTTACTGCAAAAACGCCCATAACAAGGGTTAAGCACAACGAAATGTTTGTAAATGTTTTTTCGGATTTTCTGTTGCATTAAAGTCTGCTTTCTGCTATAATATGTCTTGCGAAAAACGGAGGCGATAGATATGACAAAGGATATGACTAAAGGCAGCTCGCTGAAAAATATACTTGCTTTCTGCCTGCCCATGACGGCGGGAAACCTGTTTCAGCAGCTTTATAATATGGTGGACTCGATCATTGTCGGGCAGTATGTGGGCGTTAAGGCGTTCACCGCTGTGGGACTTGTCGGGTCGGTGATGTTCCTTGTGATAGGCACAGCAGTGGGAATGTGCAGCGGTTTTTCCATACCCATAGCACAGCGCTTCGGTGCCGAGGACTACAAGGGCATGAGAAAGACGATATTCAATGCAGTGATACTTGCGGGCATCATCGCACTTATACTGACTTCGGTAACGACGGTGCTGGCAGATGACCTGCTGAAGATAATGAGTACGCCGAAGGATCTTTACGACCATGCGTACAAGTACATATTCGTGATATTTCTGGGCATACCGATAACAATATTCTACAATCTTCTCTGCGGTATAATCAGGGCGCTGGGCGACAGCAAGACTCCCCTGCGGTATCTGCTGGTCTCATCGGTACTCAATGTTGCGCTGGACTTTCTGCTGATAGTAGGCTTTAAAATGGGCGTAGCAGGCGCTGCCATTGCTACCATAGCTTCTCAGCTTATCGCAGGTATTCTCTGCCTGAGATACATGATACGCAATGTGGCTGTCATCGCAATGGAACCCGATGAAAAGAAGGTTGACGGCAGCCTGATGCTTAAAATATTCTCAGTGGGCATGCCTATGGCTTTTCAGTTCTCGATAACAGCAGTTGGCTCGATAATCCTCCAGACTGCCGTAAACAAGCTGGGTTCAAACTACGTTACCGCTATGGCGGCAGGTCAGAAGATACAGAACTTTATCGCACAGCCTATGGAGACACTTGGTGTAACGATGGCAACATTCGGCGGACAGAATCTGGGTGCGGGCAAATTCGACAGGATACACAAGGGCGCAAGAGAAGTGCTTGCGGCAGAGGTCATCTACTCTGCACTTATCGCAGTGTTCGTCTACTTCTACGGCGATGTACTGGCACTGATATTCATAAAGAAGGATTCGGCAGACTATACGCTGATAGTTGAGAACATACGCCATTTCCTGAGAGCGACATGCGTGTTCTACCCCGTACTGGGCGTGCTGTTCCTGTTCCGCAATCTGCTGCAGGGACTGAGCTTTTCGGCTGTTACGATGCTTGCGGGCTTCATCGAGTTGGTATCACGCTGTGTGGTAGCCTTCGGGTTCATCACAAAGTACGGCTACAATGCGGCTGTGTTCGCTTCACCCATAGCATGGGCTGCGGCTGCTGTACTGCTCAGCATACTTTACGTGTTCATCATCAGAAAAGCCGAGCAGAAAGTCACGGCACAAAAATGCTGCTCGGGTAAGCTTTGCACAAGCAAATGATATATTAAGATAATACGAGAGACCTCTCCCCTGCCATCAGGCTTGGGAGAGTTTTTTTATACCCGGATCCTTTCGGAGATCTGTATTCTCTTCCGCCGCAGGCGTGGGGGATACACTTAAAACCATATTTTACTGCCATCATGACTTTGTCAGCCTTTGTGACATACAAAAATCGATCTCATTAAAAGCGGCACTGATATAAAAGATTATGGTTATCCCTTTAACACACCATTGTATACACCGGTATAACAAGATATAAATATATTGATGTATTCTTTTCCCCCGCCTACGGCAAATGCGTGAACGCATGGGAAAAGAATACCGCCAACTACTGTTAATGCCCGCTGAAAAGCTGTTTAGTATGGTGTGTCAGCGGGATAGCCATATAAAAGATTTAAGCCATGGTATTTATGATGCAAAATCAGAAGTACAATGGCGTTTCTATTGACATAGCATAGATGACGTGCTATAATGGTTACTAACATGGATCGGAATTTACGAAAGAAGATGTAATATGGGACTGTTTACCAAAAAGAAAAGCAGTGATGATTATGCCGAAGAAGGAAACAGGTTGTTTGATGAAGGAGAGTATTCTCAGGCTATACATAAATGGCTCGAAGGATTGGAGTCTCTGAATAAACCGCTCAATGCTCAAAGTGAAGCAGTGTGGTTTCAAACATCTATCGCAGATGCTTGGTTCATGTTAGGAGCGTATGATAAAGCATATTCGTATTTGTGGGAAGCAAAATCAAATATTTCGGGTGAAGGTTATACGAATCCTTTTGTAATGCTTCGCTTGGGACAGTGTTCACATGAATTAGGAAAAGATGATGCGGTGGAATATCTTATGCGTGCTTATATGCTTGCAGGAGAAGATATTTTTGAAAGTGATGATGAAAAGTATTTTAATTTGATTAAGCACCTCACATGACAAATTCTGATTATCTCAGCAACCGTATAAAAAATGCCCCTGAGTTCTTTGAAACACTCAGGGGCATATCTTCTGTATGGGTATCTGTTTTGAGTGCTGCACTTTTTGTTGACAGCACGGTGCCGAGATGTTATAATTATACGGAAAGATCTGCGCTTAATGTCTGTAAAAGTATATAAAAACACAGCTGAAAGATCGTGCAGTTTCACACCATAAAAATCAGTCTGTTAAAACGTGTATGAACTGAGGAGGCGACACCATGAAAAACGACACTGTCAAGCTTGGTCTCAAAAATTTATTCTCAATAATAGGCATCACTTTGCTGCTGGTCATAATAGTATCCATAGCAGTGTTCGGCAAGTATCTTTTCAGCGGTGCAGGCTATGACAAAGCTGAGACTGCGATCACAGATGACGGCATAAGGATAGTTACCGATGAAGGTACAGATTCGGCAGGTACTAACTGGGAACTGGTGCTTTACGGCGATGATGCCGCTGAACTGACAGACGAAAGCAGTGTATCCGAAGGATTCTTCACAGCCACACACTCACGGCATGTTTTTGAACTTAAAGCTAAGTCCGCAGGTACAGCCTATGCTGTCGTGATAACAACGGTCGGCGGCGGCAATTTCAGCAATGCCGAGATATACAAGCTGACCGTCGATGACGACCTGAAAATGACATGCGAACACCGCAGTACCGACGGAATGCCTTTCTTTGTCAGAAGCGGTGAGTCATTCCTTGTTCAAGACGGGAAGAAGATAAAACTCAGCGATGCACAGACAGATATGCTGGCTGTGCCGATGTGCGGCAGCTACACCGATGACAAGGCAGAAAGAAATGACAGCCTGACGTTCATCAGATACAGCACAATCTGCTATTATTTTGATTTTGAAAAGGGCATGGCATACAAATTTGAAAATGATAACGATGAAGGCAGGTCTTTAAAGATAGATGAAGAACTCCTGCCCTTTTACAAAGATATGATAGACAGCTTTAAATAGCACTTTCCCCCGTGGTGTCTGCGGACACTTCGGGGATATTTTTT
>CAMNMO010000314.1 GCA_946544695.1 uncultured Ruminococcus sp.
CTTGAGGACCTGACAGATGAGGACAAGCCGCTGACGGATTTTTCGGGGCTGATAAACGACATACACGGGCTTGCAGCGTTCTTCAAGGGGGAAGCGGGTGCTGTCATTCAGGACGACAGTGCGCCGCCTGCGGATATTTTCGATGAGAACGAGCCGCCCGACATGTTAACCTATAAGCTGGTCTATGCCGACAGCTGCGAGATGCCGTCTGCAAGGGCGATAGTGCTTCTGAGGAAGCTCGGGGCTGTGGCTGAGGTCTGCCGCACGATTCCGCCCGACATGGATGATGACAGCGCTGACGGCAGGATCAAGGCGGCAGGACTTTACATAAAGCTTGTGACCGACGACAAGGCTGCGGTGGAAAAAGTGCTGGCTTCGGGACTGAATGTGGAAAGCTTTGAACAGTTCACACCAGAGATGCTCAAAGCACAGACCGCTGCTGCGCCCGCAAAACAGGAGCTTGTGATACCCGACGGAGTTTTCGTGGAGGGCGACCCCGATAACATGCTGACTTACAGGGTGATGTACAGCGAAAACTGCGCAATGCCGTCTGCAAGGGCGATAGTGCTTCTGAGAAAGCTCGGGGCATTTGCGGAGGTCTGCCGTACTGTGCCTGCTGACCTGGACGATGACGGTGCGGATGACGCCATACTGAAAAACGGGCTTTACATCAGGCTCATAACAGATGATGTGAATGCGGTGGAAAGGCTGCTGGACAGCGGCATAAATGTGGAGAGCGCACTGCCCGTGAAAAAGCCCGCAACGGTGAAGGCGGCTGCGGCAGCCCCTGAGGAGGAAGCTGCGCCTTCGTCCGAAGAAAAGGCTGAGGACAAGCCTGCCGCCGAGAAAAAGCCTGCGGCTAAGACAGCCAAAAAAGAGCACAAGGAACAAAGTCTGCTGACTGTTAAGCTGGAAAAGCTGGACAGGCTGCTTGACCTGGTATCCGAGATAGTTATAACCGAAAGCTCGGTGACTTCATCACCCGACCTGAGAGGGCTTGAGACCAAGCTTGACCGATTCAACAAGTCGTCACGAGAACTGAAAAAGCTGACCGACGAATTGCAGGACGTGGTGATGAGCCTGCGAATGGTGCCTGTTTCAACTGCATTCCAGAAGATGAACAGAGTGGTCAGGGACATGAACAACACCCTGAAAAAGAATGCCACACTGGTGTTCAGGGGCGAGGACACAGAGGTAGATAAGTCGATAGTGGATATGCTGGGCGACCCGCTGATGCACATTGTGAGAAATGCGGTGGACCACGGCATAGAGACCCCCGAGGAGCGCCTTGCGGCAGGCAAGACAAATCCGCCGACAGTGACGCTGAGTGCGGGCTATGAATCAAACGAAGTGGTCATATCCTGCAAGGACAACGGTGCGGGAATGGACGCTGCGAAGATACTTGCAAAAGCGAAAAAGAACGGTATGCTGACAAAGCCCGAGAGCGAGTATACCGAGAAGGAGATATTCAACTTCGTGGTGGCTGCGGGATTTTCCACCAACGAACAGGTGACGCAGTACAGCGGCAGGGGCGTCGGTATGGACGTGGTAAAGCAGAACATCGAAAAGGTGGGCGGCAAGCTGATAGTCACATCTGTGCTGGGCAAGGGCAGTACCTTTACCATAAGGATACCGCTGTCACTCTCCATAGTCGATGTACTAAGCGTTGATATCGGCACAAGCAGCATATCCATACCTGCGGCTTCGGTGAGGGAGGCGTTCTCCTGCGAGCAGGACAATATCATCACCGACCCCGAGGGCAACGAGTTCGTGTACCTCAGGGACAGGTGCTTCCCGCTGATAAGGCTGGCTGACAAATTGCAGCTGCCCACAGATATCACCGAACCGACCGAGGGTATATGCATATACTGCCGTGAGGGACAGTATGAAGCTGTGCTGCTGGCTGACAGGATAGTGTGCGACCAGCAGGTGGTAGTAAAGCCGTTTTCGCCGCTGCTGGACGGACTGCATCTTAAAGAAGCAGGACTTGCAGGCTGTTCCATACTGGGTGACGGAAGCATGACCATAATACTCGATATGCTGTCGCTGCTGGGCGGCGAGCTTGGGGAGGAGGCGCAGAATGGCTGATCTTAACGAGCTTATCGAAAACGGCGGGCAGGTGCTGACCTTTACCGCAGGCGATGAGCATTACGGATTTTATATACTTGATGTGGCAGACATCATCGAGATACCCGAACTGACTGTCATACCGACAGCACCGCCTTATGTGCTGGGGCTGATGAACCACAGGGGCAAGGCTGTGCCTGTGATGGACCTGAGACTGAGACTTGGTCTGCCCGAGGGTGACTATGATGAGCGAAGCTGCGTGATAGTCATAGAGATAAACACCATGCTGTGCGGACTGGCGGTGGACAGGGTAAGCGATGTGGAGAACATCACGCCTGAGCTTATCGCAAGGTCGCCTGTGGATAACGGCATGGTAAGGGGCTTTGTGATACGTGAGGACAAGCCCAGGATATCCATTCTTGACCCGAGGGTGCTGACAAGAACTTAGTAAGAAAGCTTTTTGCGGGAAAGTTCACATAAAATTTACAAATGCTGCGCTTTAGTGTGATATAATATTATTCGGTATATTATTCTGAAAGGAAGTAAAATGATGAGTGAGATCAATTACGATGAGATGAGTTTTGCTACCAGAGCTATCCATGTAGGCGCAGACCATGACCCTGCTACGGGTGCGATAGAGCCTTCCATCTACATGGCAAACAGCTTTCTGCTGCCTTATGACCCTTCGACCATGAACTGGTCAGCTTCGGAGGCGAACATATACACCAGAAACGGTGGTGTCAATCAGGGCATGCTGGAGAAGAAGGTGGCTAATCTTCACGGCGGTGAGGACTGCGTTGTACTGGCAAGCGGCGTTGCTGCGCTTTCGGGTCTGTTTTTCACAAAGCTGAAAAAGGGCGATCATGTCATATTCTCGACTGTTACCTACGTTGCCACATACCGCATATTCAATGAACTGTGGTGCGAAAAATGGGGCATCGAGACAAGCATAGTGGACTGCACTGACATCAATAAGATAAAGGCTGCGATACGTCCCAATACCAAGCTGATACATTTTGAGACACCCGGCAACCCCACCTGCTGTATCTGCGATATCGAGGCGATAGTAAAGCTTGCACATGAGAACAATGTGGAAGTTTCGGTGGATAACACCTTCTCGTCGCCCTACAACACAAGACCGCTGGAATACGGCGTTGACTATGTGGTGGAGAGCCTTACAAAGTACATAAACGGCCACGGAGATTCAATGGGCGGTGCGATAATCGCCGACCACAAGACCTGCGAGGCTATACGCTATCAGGCACAGGTAAATCTGGGCGGCTGCATCAGCCCCTTCAATGCATGGCTGATACAGAGAGGTGCAGCGACATTCCCGCTGAGAATGCAGGTGCACAACGACAACGCACTGGCTGTTGCTGAGTGGCTGGAAAAGCAGCCCTGCGTAAGCTTTGTGGCTTATCCCGGACTGAAGAGTTTCAAGGGTCATGAGCTGGCTAAGAAGCAGATGAAGCACGGCTTCGGCGGTGTGCTGAGCTTTGGTCTGAAGGGCGAGCACGACCTGTTCAACAG
>CAMNMO010000315.1 GCA_946544695.1 uncultured Ruminococcus sp.
TTATCGGAATCAACGATCTCTACCTCAACCTCAGCATCGATAGGATCAGGGAAGTTTGAAACAACTGTGGTGTCGATGGGCAGCAGCAGCTTCTTGCCGTTCTTCTCTGCCTTCTCGATCATCTCCTTGCAGTAGTCAAGCTTGGTGTCATCTACCAGAGACTTGCCGACTTCCTTGCCCTGTGCCTTAAGGAATGTGTATGCCATACCGCCGCCGATGATGAGGGTATCGCACTTGTCCAGCAGGTTGGAGATAACGTTCAGCTTATCAGCGACCTTTGCACCGCCCAGTATTGCAACGAAGGGTCTTACAGGCTCCTCAACTGCATTGCCCAGGTAGTTGATCTCCTTCTGCATCAGGTAACCAACTGCGGTCTCCTTAACGAACTTGGTAACGCCTGCGGTGGAAGCATGTGCTCTGTGTGCAGAACCGAATGCGTCCATAACAAATACCTGATCGTCAACCAGATCAGCCAGTTCCTTTGCGAACTCCTCGCCGTTCTTGGTCTCCTCAGCACCTCTGAATCTGGTGTTCTCCAGAACAACGATCTCGCCGTCGTTCATTGCAGCAACTGCAGCCTTTGCATTGTCGCCTACAACTGTATCGTCAGCTGCGAAAGTTACCTTTGTGCTTACCAGCTCAGCCAGTCTGTCAGCAGCGGGCTTCAGTGAGAACTTAGCCTCAGGACCATTCTTCGGCTTGCCCAGATGGGAGCACAGAACGACCTTTGCGCCATTCTCTACCAGCTTGTTGATGGTGGGGAGAGCGGCTGTTATACGGTTATCATTGGTGATAACGCCGTCTTTCAGGGGAACGTTGAAGTCAACTCTAACGAGGACCTTCTTGCCCTTAACGTCAATGTCTTCAACAGTGACCTTGTTTAATCCTGCCATAATAGTGACACCTCACAATAATATTTCCGTCAATGCGGATGGGGGTGTTGTTAATTACTTAACAACTCTAAATACTATTATATAATATTCTGCAAAAAAAATCAAGTGGTTTTTGAAATTTTTTCTGGTTATTGAAAATTGGGGGGATTCAATTTATACTTCTATTGAAAAGTATGCAAAATTATGCTATAATGATGTGAGACAATGAAAAGGTGGTCTTTATGAATAACTATCAGTTATCTTTTTTTGATGATGCAGCAGATGATGTGATACAAACCGTTCCTGTTAGCATTATACCCGTAAATAGAACACTCAGAGTAATATCTCTGTTCAGCGGATGCGGCGGTATGGATCTTGGTTTCCGAGGAGATTTTGATATCCGTGGAAAGCATTATGATAAGAACCCTTATGAAATAGTATTCGCCAATGACATCGTCCAAAGAGCCTGTGATACATATACTCATAACTTTGGTCACGAAGCTCATTGTGGAGATGTAAGAGAGCTTGACTACTCTTTGCTCCCCGAAGCTGATATTGTGATAGGTGGTTTCCCTTGTCAGGATTTTAGTCTTGCAGGAAAGAGAAAAGGTCTGAACGCTGACAGAGGCAGACTGTATCTGGAAATGAAAAAAGTGATCGAGTATTGTAAACCTATGGCTTTCATCGCAGAGAATGTTGACGGTATTCGCAGAAGCAACGCAGGCGAGGATAGTTCTGCTTTAGATGTGATACTCGATGATTTCAGGGCACTTGGTTACACAGTGGTCTATAAAGCGTTAAATGCTGCGGACTTTGGGGTTCCTCAAAACCGTGTGCGTATTATCATTTCAGGTATTAGAAATGATCTTTGCAAAGCAATGAAGTATCCTGCCGAAACAAATGGTGACAATGCTGATACTCCTTGGGTGACTGCAAAAGATGCAATAGATGATTTATGGGATAAGCTGGATAAAACACCTATCAAAAATCATACATCAAGAGACTATTCAAAGGCTAAGTTCTATCCTGGCAAATCAATGCAAGGCAATTGTAAGATAAAGGCAGACCGTCCTTCTCCAACTATTAGATCGGAGCATCATGGTAATATAGAAGGACATTACAGAACTACCGACCCTATGCACCCTGATGATATGACCGCTTGGCGAAGGCTCAGCGTTCGGGAGTGTGCAAGATTACAGACATTCCCCGATGATTTTGAATTCCCTGTTTCTTCCTCAGATGCTTATAAACAGATAGGAAATGCTGTTCCGCCTGTTTTGGCTTGGCATATTGCGAGAGCATTATACATTTCTTTGTTTACATAACAGCAAAGCCGAGATCGTTTGACCTCGGCTTATATTCATGTAATATTCCTTTTGAGTGATGCTCTGTATTCTTCTTTTTCTTTGTCTGACATAGCATCATATTGTTCTAAGAACTGCAAAATGAACTTCCTGAGATTATTATTGAACCACGGTTCTCCTTTTCGATAACTTCTACTAAACACTATATCAGTCCATCGTTTTGCAAGCACACCTTGCCAGTCTGTAAGCAGACCGTACTTTTCTGATTCATCACCTATCGATCTGTATGCAACTGATTTTTCTTCAACTTTTCTGCATCTGCTATTCCAGTTGCGAAGCTCATCGAATGATACTTGTGGTCTCGGGCTTCTATCAGGAAATTGCATTTTTGAATTGATCGCATAGAAATACTGACCTGTTGTGGCTTCAACCGTGTTGCTTGTATGTTTAATAAAGATCACCCATTCGTCAGGCGTGATCTGCTGAACGCTTGAACCGGGGATAGAATCATTCTTCGTTGACTTTAACTCGACCGTAACATATTCAGGCTTGCCGTTTTGAAGTAGCACAAGACACATATCAGGCTCAGTAAATACTGCGTTTTTCCTCTTTTTAAGGATATTTTTCAGTTCGTCGGAGATAGGTGGAAGAATGACACTGTTTATCACAGTATCGGTGACACTTGATGAAACAGGATAGCTCTCACTATCAATGGTCACTGAATCAATGTCTTTTAATCTTGATAAGCAATTGCAATGTTGTTCAATAGCGAATTTAAGAAATTCTTTCAGTGGTCTATCTGTATTTGCTTCATCTGACTGAAAAGAAATACTCAGAAGTTCCTGTTTGTGTTCGTTAAGCCAGATTTCAAGCTCATACATATACAAACGCATAAATAACTGAATATCATTCATAGGAAACACCTCACATATCAAATCTGAACAGAGTATCGACAGGTATCTCCAATGCGTCAGCAATATTAAAGATCACTTCAAGAGATATTGGCGTTAGCATATTAGGTGCCTCAATATTACTCATGTGAGTTCTGCTGATACCGACTATTTCTGCAAGCTGGAGCTGCGTCATATGTTTTAGCTTGCGTTGATAGGCGATATTCAGCCCGATACGATAATATTTCTCCTCGTTGGATATTTTAATAAAATCTGACATAAATATCACCTCTATGTATTAGTATAACATATATAACAAGAGGTTAAAACAAACTGTAATATTGCAAACATCGTTTATCAGGTTGTTAATATGCGTCTTATCATTGCAAATTGGAATTGTCAAGAAATGTGCAGTCAGAGAATACCCAAAATCATGGATAGGCAGATATCAGGCAGCGTGATGAGCCAACCCAGTTGAAGTTCTTAGTGCCACAGGTGGGAGACCGCCTGCATTGAAGCTGTTGATCC
>CAMNMO010000316.1 GCA_946544695.1 uncultured Ruminococcus sp.
TTCAGCTGCGCCTTTTCGAGCCGTAGAAGCTCGTCACCTGCGCTGACCTTGCTGCCGGCTGATGCAGTTATCCGCTCGACCGTCAGACCCTCCGGCAAAAACACCGGTCTTACTGCGGTAGGCTCTAATGTGCCGCTACATTTTATATTCTTTGTCAGCCGAATATGCTGCAGGTTCTTGACCTCGACCACTGCGAGCTTTCTGGCGTATACCTCACGGGATACGAAAGTCATCACGAGCATAGCCGCAAGAAACAGTGCGAACAGCTTTGCGCTGAGTTTTCTTATCATCATTTCTCCATCACTCCTTGACCGCCGAAGCGATTATGCCTGCTTCAAGCTGTTCCTGTCCTGTAAGAAAAACAAAGGCGGCGGGGATAAGCGTCACCACCGACGCTGCAAGTATATTCCCGCCCAGCCTGCCGAGAGTCGGCAGATACAGCGAAAGCGGATACAGCCTGTGGTCTTTTATGAAGGCAAGCGGCTGTTCCACCATGTTCCAGAGGTCCAGAAAGCCCAGCACCACCGCCGCCATTATCCCGGAGCTGCCTATAGGCAGTCCTATCCTTATCAGTATCTGCAGCTCCCCTGCGCCGTCTATCCTTGCAGCTTCAAGTATCTCTCTAGGTATGCCGCTGAAGCTGCGGTAGATTATGAATACCGGGAAAGCCGAGAACACGGCGGGGAGTATTATCGCACAGCGGGTGTTCATCAGCCCTGTCCTGTCGAGCAGGATATACTGCGAAAGCATGGTGACCTGAAAGGGCATTAGCATCAGCAGCACGTATAGGTCTAACAGCTGTCGGCTGAATCTGAATCTGAACCGAGCGAAAGCCCACGCCGCAGGAACTGCGATAAGCAGCTGCCCCGCCGTTACCTCTGCGGCTATGGCGAGGGAATTCCAGAAGACGGTGTAAAACTGCGGGGAAAGCAGCAGTACCTCCTTGTAGTTATCGAATGTCGGGAAGAGCGGCAGGATATCCGGCATCGAAAAGCCCTGACCCGACAGCGGCGAGAACGCTTTTGAAAGCTCCAGCTCGTCCTGCAGTGAAAGGGTCAGCAGCATGAGCACCGGGCTGAGTATCACAAGGCAGATAAGCCCGGTGGCAGTGTATGCTGCGCCTGTGCATATTTTTTTCATCATGCTTCCTCCTTATCCCATGCCCTCTGCAGCAGCGAGACTGCCACGAATATCACCGCAAACACCAGCACTGTTGCCGCCGCCATCTTGTCAAGCTCGAAGTTCGAGAACCAGTTATTGAACAGGTGCTGCAGCAGGTATATGCTCTCGTGGGGGTAAGCGCCGGTCACCAGATAGGCTTCCCGAAACACCTTGAATGAGCTGAGAAACGACAGCACCGTAATGGTATAAAGTGTAGGGCGCAGGTTGGGTAAGATTATATACAGCACCGTCTGCACCCTGTTTGCGCCGTCTATCTGAGCGGCTTCGCTAAGGCTTGAGGATATGGCAGATATCCCGTTGAGCCACAGCAGCACTGTGCAGCCGAGGTTCTTCCAGATGTAGCTTCCAACCAACACGAGAAACGCTGTCCTGCTTTCAAGAAAGTCCACCGTTTCAAGACCGAAGCGGTCAAGGACTCCGTTTATGATACCGCTGCTGTCGAAGAGAAGCTTCCACACCATCACGAGCGCCGCCGTAGGTACTGCCATAGGAAAGAGCAGCACCGAGCGTATCAGCTTCACGGCTTTCAGGCGGCTGATAAGGCAGGCGACTATGAATGACAGCCCTATGAGCATCGGCAGGCACACCGCCGTGAACAGCGCTGTATTCTTCACCGCCAGCCGAAAAGCCTCGTTTTCAAAGACTGCCCGGTAGTTTTCTGCTCCGGTGAATTCCTTTGATACCGCCCCGAAGAAAGACCGCCGCAGCGAGTCTGCAAAGGGCAGCAGCGTAAAGACCGCCGTCCCTATCAGACTCGGCAGCAGGAAGGGGAAAAATATTATGTCGTGTCTTTTGTTCTTTGTCTTTTTCATTTCATATCAGTGAGGGATATTATTCCTTTGTCCTGAGTTCAAGCTTGGACATAGCCTGCTCTGCCGCTTCGGCGGGAGACAGGCTGTTGTTTATGCAGCTCATGGCGGCTTCTGTGAGGATATCCACCGTCTGCTCGTCTGCCATTAGAGGGGTGTCGGCAGACTCTGCGTAGCTTATCAGCGCAGGCAGCTCGTCCTCTTCCGGGTTGTTCAGCATATAATCGACAAAGCTGCCGTCACTGCTGCACAGACCGAGAGAGCCTATCATTTCGTCATCCTGTATGAGCTTTTCAAGCTCCTTGCTGTCTACCGGAAGACCCTCTTCACTCGCCATCGACTGCACCTCTGAGGAAAGAGCCGTCTTTATGAAACCTGCGGCGTTGTCCTTGTTGCTGCCTGCGGCGCATATTCCCAGGTCGCACACCGGGATAAAGCCAAGCTTGCCGTTACCCGTGCCGTAATCATATTTTACCTCTCTGCCGTCATTGACGCTGCAAAGAGCCTTGATGTTCTGTACGCTGTAGAATGTGCCGACTGTATCAGATGCCAGACCTGTACCCAGATATGCCACATCCCACATACTTTCCTCACCGAACATAAGCTGTCCGCCGCTGTACACTTTCTGTGCAGACTCAAAGAAGTCCTCGATCGCCTGCTTATCCGGCTCGCCGTCTTTGAAGAGCGTATCGGAATCGAGTATGATGTCATTTCTCACACGTGCCGATATCTGGTCGTCGTCCATAGTGATATCATGGTGTGTGACCTTGCCCTCGCTGTCGGCTTTCAGGGTATGCTCAAATACAGAGCTCAGCGATGTGAGTTCGTCAAAGGTGTCCTTCTCGCCGGCACGTGCCACCACACCGAACCTGCCTGCCACAGAATACAGACCGCCGTCACCGTTCCATTCGGAGAGATTGGTCATCAGCTTGTTGTCCGGCTGCCACTTGTCTCTCATCTTTGAGAGGTCTTCAAGCATACCTTTCTGCTCCAGGGCGTTTATATCCATGCCGTCAAGCATGATGATATCAGGCGCATTGTCGGACATTATCCTGGTAGTCAGCTCTTTCATAGCGTCCTCGTAGGTCACGCTGTCATGCATACCGTACTCACAGTTGACCTTTACCTCCGGGTGCTTGCGGGAGTACGCCCTGACCGCCTGAGTGAGTGCGGCACTTTCATGAAGAGAGTAGATATTAAGCTCTGAGGTGAATTCGTTCACTGCGTCGGGGTCGTAGTAGTATCTCTTGATATCTGCATTCATGAAGCTTATGATGAACCCGCCGTCGCTGTCGGCAGCACCGAAGCATATCCTGTCGCTGTCACTGCCGAGAGAGGTCGTCATGCCGTCCACCAGCTGCTCAACCACGCTGCCGCCGCTGACATGGCGGTATATCCCCTTAGGACAGGCTATATAAAAAGCGCCGTCCTTGTCACCGAAGATATCATAGCCGTCGTTCCATTCATCGGAGTTGTTCTTGCTCCAGAAATCCATGAGCGCATCATCGGGCTGGTCGAGCCTGCCTGCGGCTATATCGTAAACGGCGATGCCTCTGCTGCCGTAGTCGGGGTCGGTAAGGTAGATAGAGTCACC
>CAMNMO010000317.1 GCA_946544695.1 uncultured Ruminococcus sp.
AGATGTAGACAAACCGAAAAATATGTGGTATAATAAAAAGGTATTTATCTGCCATCGGCAGACCTACTAATATAGAAAAGGATATGATAACATGGATAACAATGCACTTGCACAGCTGCTTTTCCCTGATGTGACACAGCTGCCCGAGGATATGGAAAAGAAATACCCTCCCCGTCAGCTGCCCGAGGGCGCTTTTGTAACAAGGATAGGTCCTTCGCCCACAGGCTTTGTGCACCTGGGAAATCTTTACAATGCCATTATCGCTGAAAGGATAGCCCATCAGTCGGGCGGCGTTTTCTATCTCAGGATCGAGGATACTGACCAGAAGCGTGAGGTAGAAGGTGCGGTGGAAACACTGATAAACGCAATGGAATACTTCGGCGTACACTTTGACGAGGGCGCTGTATCTGACGGTGACAACGGCAGCTACGGTCCTTACAGACAGAGACAGCGTGCGGGCATTTACCACGTATTTGCCAAGTGGCTTGTGGAGCAGGGTCTTGCTTACCCCTGCTTCCTGACAGAAGACGAGATACAGGCTATACGTGACAAGCAGACAGAGAACAAGGAAGACCCCGGCATCTACGGCAAGTACGCCGAAAAGAGCCGCAGCCTGACCATTGATGAGATAAAGGCAAACATCGAAGCGGGCAAGCCCTGGGTACTCAGATACAAGGGCGAGATGAACGACGAAAGGATAGTCGTTGAGGACGCTGTAAGAGGCAAGATAGAGATGCCACGCAACTTTGCGGACTTCGTGCTGCTCAAAAGCGACGGCATACCCACCTACCACTTCGCACACGTTGTAGATGACCATCTGATGCGTTCGACACACGTTATACGTGGCGAGGAATGGATAAGCTCGCTGCCCATGCATGTTGAGCTGTTCCACAAGCTTGGCTGGCAGCAGCCCATCTACTGCCACACCGCCACACTGATGAAGATAGAAGCCGATGAGGAGGACCCCACCAAGCAGAAGAAGCGCAAGCTTTCCAAGAGAAAGGACCCCGAGCTGGCGCTGGCATATTATCAGCAGGAGGGTATCAGCCGTGATGTGGTATGGGAATTTCTGCTGACCCTGCTGAATTCCAACTACGAGGAATGGCGTGCGGCAAACCCCGATAAGTCTTACATGGAATTCCCCTATTCCATCGAGAAGATGTCTATATCGGGGGCACTGGTGGATATGGACAAGCTGAGGGATATAGCCAAGGACACTATCTCCCGCATGGACGCACAGACAGTTTACGACAACTGGCTGAGTTGGTGCGAGGAATACAACAAGGACTTCGCTGAACTGCTGACAAAGTACAAGGACAGGACACTGGCTGCGCTGAATGTCGGAAAGAGCGGCAAGAAGCCCCGCAAGGACATCGAGACATGGAAGCAGGCATGCGATTTCATGAGCTTCTATTATGACGAGACATTCAAGCCTGAGGACGATATGAACGAACAGGCTGACGAAGCTGTGCAGAAGCAGTTCTTCGCAAAATATCTGGAGACATACGATCACGCTGATGACAGTGCAGCATGGTTTGACAAGGTAAAAGCTATAACCGATGAACTGGGCTTTGCTGTAAAGCCTAAGGACTTCAAGAAGGAACCCGAGAAGTTCAAGGGCAGCATAGTACACATAACAAACATGCTGAGAATTGCACTGACAGGCAGAGCGAACGCTCCCGATATACACGAGGTCAGCCATGTACTGGGCGAGGATATCGTAAGGGCAAGATTGTCGAAGTGGGTATAAGCCTATGAACAAGACAACTGCCATTGCCTTAATAACATGCATTTTCTGCCTGTTTTCCACCATCAAGCTGACCGTTAACGTGATAAGCGGAAGGGTGATGCTTGACAGGGCGAGAAAGTCAGGGCAGCTGCCAATAAAATGCAGAAGCTCCGTATATAAGGGTTGGGCATATATCTTTGCGATACTTCTTGAGGGATATCTTTTACGGTTCTTTATGAAATATATCATGGTGGTCTACCCGCTGCGTGATGCGGCAGACCCGAAACGCTTCACTGCGGTGATGCTGGTATTGGGCGCTGATGTTTTTTGCATGGCGGTCAGCCTGATAATACATATCTTTGCGATATTCCTTGAAAAAAATGCGTACCTCACAAATGACGGCCTTGTGTACTTTCTGGGCTGCTTTAAATTCTCGGAATGCCGCTTCAGCTGGGAAGCAGTTGCACAGGGCAAGCTTTCGGATACGCTGCATGTCTACAAGAAAAAGGATAAGCTGCCGTTCACGGTGGTTTTCGATGACAACACCGAAGCTGCTCACAGAATGACAGATGAAGCGCAAAACGGCGGCAATGAAGCTTTTGCTAATTATAAATATGATGATGGTCTGTAAGGGACAGATGGATAAGTGTACGAAAATACACCCTAATAATCAACGAAAGAGATGAATAAAAATGGCAAAAAACAAAGAGGGCGGCAAGCCCTTTGAGATACCTCGCCCCGAATTTCCAAAGAGGGCGGTAATTACGGGCGGTATGCCTTACGGCAACAAGGAACTGCATTTCGGTCACGTTGGCGGAATGTTCGTGTTTGCTGATACCTTCGCAAGATTTCTGCGTGACAGGATAGGCAAGGAGAACGTTGTGTTCGTGGGCGGTACCGACTGCTACGGCTCGCCTATCGCTGAGGGCTGGCGCAAGAAAGTCGAAGCGGGCGAGTTTGAGGGTTCGCTGGAAGATTTCGTTCAGCGCAACCACGACAAACAGCAGAAGACCCTTGATGACTACGGCATCTCACCCGACATATTTGCGGCTTCGGGTCTTGGCAGAAGCAAGGAGATACACGCTGATGTCACCGACTGGTTCATTCGTTCACTGCACGAAAAGGGTCAGCTGGAACAGATAAGCACCATGCAGTTCTATGACGAGAAAGCGGGCTGTTTCCTTAACGGCAGACAGGTCATCGGCAAGTGTCCCGTTGAGGGCTGTACTTCCGAAAAGGGCTATGCGGACGAGTGCGACCTGGGGCATCAGTATATGCCTGAGAACCTCATAGACCCTGTCAGCACCCTGACAGGCGAAAAGCCCACCATGCGCCCTGTCACCAACTGGTATTTCAAGCTGAGGGACTACGAAGAACTGCTGAAAAACTGGATAGAGATGCTGAAAAAGCGCAAGGACGTCCGCCCTGTGGTCTGGAAGACCATAGAGGAGTTCCTGAAGCCCCCTGTTATCTACATCAAGCGTGAGTTTGAGGAGAAGTATCTCTCGCTGAAAGACAGCATGCCCGCACACGAGTATCTGGAAGAGAAGAAAAAGCCCTCTTTCACCATTGAGTTCAAGACCCTGAGCGACTGCGATGAAGCCTGCAAGGTGCTGGCAAATAACGGCATACGCTACCGTACAGGCAAGACGCTCGTGCCTTTCAGACTCACAGGCAACATCGAGTGGGGCGTGCCTGCACCTGTGATGGACGGCGTTGACGGTCTGACCGTGTGGGTATGGCCTGAGTCGCTGTGGGCACCTGTATCTTTCACACAGACCTACCTTGAACAGCAGGGCATGAGCCGTGACGAGTGGAAGAAC
>CAMNMO010000318.1 GCA_946544695.1 uncultured Ruminococcus sp.
AAGTCGAGCCGTGACCTGACTATAACGGGCGGCAAGCTTGACGTATATAATATAACATGCAGATCGCTGATCCTTGATAATGTCAACTTGCAGGTCAGAAGCATAGAAGCCCGTTCGTCATTCATGAATGATCCTACGCTGACCGTGAAAAACTCGGATTTTCATTCCTTGGAGTATTTTAAGGGCTTTAAAGACATAAAGCTTGAAGGCAGTGAACTGGTAAGGCCTTACGAGGGATACATTGAGGATGGAGTAGTATATTATAAAAACGGTACAGATGCTTATGAAGTTGGGTTCAGAAGCACTTCAAGGTTAGACCTTAAAGTGGCAGGTGTAGAGGTCACAAAGGCAAACTGCAATGATATACTGGGCAACGGCGTTTTCAGGTATGTACCCGATGAACGCAGACTTTATATATCGGGCGACTATAATTACGGCGTTGACAAGACCCTTATAGAAAATGACCTGTTCGGTCTGAAAATACGTACCGAGAAAGACAGCAGCCTGAAAGGCAGTATGCTGTTCAATGATGAGGCTTCGATCGACGGTGACCACAAGCTGACGATCGAAGCATCTGATTCGCCAATAAAGCTCAACGGCTCATTGTTATGTATCAGAGATACGAAGATCAAGCTTTACGGCGGCATCACTGCGGTCAAAAAGACTGACAGAGGCGGCTGTTTGTCTGTGTATAATTCGTATCTTGAGGCTGAGGGCAAAAAATATGCGATATACGGAATGTATGATGCTATGGATTCTATATATCGAAGCATTAGCGACTTTTATATCAATGGGTGTATCGTAAGCGAACCTGCAAACTGCGGCTGGTCAAGGGACGGCGTATATGAACGTGACGGTGAAAACTTGAAGGGTGCCAAAAAGATCAAACTGGTACCGGGTGTGGATTACGGGCTGATCGTCGATAACTGCAAGGTCACAGAACTGAACAATAAAGATATCCTCGGTGACGGCGGTACATTTGTATATGATGAAAAGACCAACACACTGACTATCAATAACGATACAAAAGCTGACTACAATACCGTTATCGAAAATAATAATGAAGGTCTGACCATTGATTTTAAAAATGCTACACTGTACGGACGTTTAAATCTCTGCAAGGATGCCACCATAACAGGTAATGGCAATATCATGACCGATGATCTTTGTCTGGAAGCCATATCAAGCAATGTAACGTTCAAAAACTTTAATGGCGATCTGGAAGGCAAGTACTGTCTGTGGGGCTTCTGGACGGTATCTCCGACAGATTCTCCCAACAGTATCTTCACCTTTGATAACAGTGATGTTACCATGACTGCCACACAAAATGTGCTGACACAGGTAAAGATCGACCAGCTGAAATTCAAGAATTGCAGCATGGTATATCCGACTCCCGATCTCTATGTGCTGATAAGAGATGAGATATGCTATGCTGATAATAAGCAACCTGTTCAGATGATAGTTATCTGGCCGTCAGAACTTGACCATGTACCTGCCAGAAATGCGACCTGCACAGAGGCGGGCAAAAAGGAATACTATGTCGATCCCGAGACAGGCAAAAAGTATGAGGACTCTGAAAGGAAAAAACTCATAACAGATGAGAAGATCCTTGTGATACCCGCAACAGGTCATGACTGGGGCGATTGGAAAGTTACCAAGAAAGCCACAGCCACCGAAGAAGGCGAAAAGCAGCATGTATGCAAAAACTGCGGCGAGATCGAAACTGCTGTGATACCAAAGACAGGCAAAGAGGACAAGACCGACGATGACAGCAGCAAGTCGGGCGATGACGGAAAGAAGTCTGATGACTCAAAGAAGTCAGATGACAGCAAGTCGGGTGATGACAGCAAGAAGTCCGATGACAGCAGCAAGTCTGACAATGACAGCAGCAAGTCTGACAGTGACGGAAAGTCGGGCGACAGCGGCAAGTCTGACGGAAACGGCAAGACTGATGACGAAAAGCCCGCAGGCGACAGCACCACTACCTCCGACAATGACAAGCCGTCGGGCGGCAGCAATGACGATGGCAGCGATGAAAAGGGCTATCTGCCCGGTGATGTGAACGGTGACGGCGTTATAAACGTTACCGATATCGCAAAGGCTGCGGCGCATGTAAAGGGTGTCAAGTCCCTTGAAGAAGATGCGCTGAAACGTGCCGATGTTAACGGCGACGGCGTTGTGAACGTCACCGACGTTTCAAAGATAGCGGCACATGTAAAGGGCGTAAGGGAACTTGCGGCGAAATGATTTGTGATAAGACACCTCTGTCCGAAAGGGCAGGGGTGTTTTTGTGATGCAGAAAAAGGCACTTCCTTCGGGGGAAAGTGCCTTTTGGGTCATTGCAGTGCTTTGATGCCTTTTATGTGGGCTGCAAGCAGCGATATATCCGTGACAGTTATGCTGTCGTCTCCGCTGACATCTGCGGCAGCCTGCTGTTCGTCCGTCAGATAACGTACACCCTTTACGTGGGCAGCTGTAAGTGAGATATCTGTTACATTTACCTCGCCGTCAGCATTGACATCACCCGCTGCCGAATTTTCGGGTACGGTATCGAAATTGTCAAATGCCCATTTTGCAGCATCGCCTGCGCAGTCGGGCACGCTTGTGTAATCTGCGGTGAAACCATCGGTGATGACATTTGCTTCGGGTTCAAGTTCCTGTATCAACTCGGGGGTGCCTGCAAGTCCGCTGCCGCCGCTTGTCGTGCAGACTGCTATGGTCTTGCCGCTGAAGTCGTATTCTTCAAAAAAGCTGTTGATCGCCCTCGGCATGGTATACCACCATACAGGGAATACCATGATGACAGTACGGTACTTGTCAAGGTCCTCGATATGGGTGGAAAGCTGCGGCAGTTCACCGTTTTCCTTCTCGGCTTTTGCGAATTCTGCAAGTTCGCTGTATTCGGTGGGGTAGGTCTGTTCGGTGCGCACAGAGAACATGTCCGAATCGGTATTGTCATGTATGATATTTGCAAGCGCCTCAGCAGCACCCATATCCTCGCCTGCCCACTGTGTCATGGTAGCAGAGGAAACAGCATCGACGCCGCTGTTTTCTGCGGCAGTAAAGTAAGCTATAAGTATATCATTTTTCTCTGCCTGCGCTGCATTCACGCAGGGGGTCTGCGAAAGCATCATCACAGCTGCGCTTATGGCAGCAGCAAGTCTGTGTAGTTTTTTCATAAAAGCACCTCCGTTGTTTTTATGATAATATCATAGCATACTTTTTGACAAAAGTACAATGCCGTTGTTGAATAGTGTTATAACCAAAAGTAATATCATGCAGCATGATATATATTAAACGTCATAAATTTTCTGACTTATCCCGACCGCACAGCCAAGTATCGCAGGCAGTGCAGTCGGTCTAAGTGAAAATTTATATGTCGTTTACTATAATTTAAAAAGGACACCTCCGCATAAGACGGGTACCCATATAGAAGTTTTGCCCCTGAGCCCTTCAAAGTGCTCAGAGGCATTGTACTTATTGTTACTAAGCTAAGTCAGAATTTGTATTATTTAGCACTTACTAATAAAATACTCAAAGCT
>CAMNMO010000319.1 GCA_946544695.1 uncultured Ruminococcus sp.
AAGTGTAGTCAGCATCCAAATTCGTTGTGCTGATAAGAAGGTTATCACCAACTTTGGTTCTAGCTTCCATGCCCTTAACTTCAACTTCCTTATTCATAGTAAACCAAGCGTAAGTAGATGTTACCAGCATAGTTGCCGAAATTGCCAGCATTCCCGCTGCAGGGACTAACTTCTTCATGGGATGACCCTTTTTCTTAGTATTAGTAGTTTTCATAATCATTTTCCTTTCATAATAGATTTCGGTCAGCGACCGATGATTCAAACTTCCACGATCAAATACATTACTGCATTTCTCTTAACTTGTGCTAATTATACATTATTTTGTTTCTTCTGTCAAGTGTTTTGGATTTTATTCATATTTTTAACAACCAAAATCAGTCAAATGCACAAACTCGGTAGACTATATTGTGTAGTTTTACCAGTTAATCTATTGAATTAACGTCAGATTGTTACAAAGTGAGTTGTTTTAACAATTATTTCTTTCACGATATCAGCATATTCGGTAGACTGGATTTTTGTTAACCACATGATGTTGTGGTTTAATATTTTTTAATAAATTAAATTATAAACAGCACGTTAATCCCTAATATATAATTATGATGAACACAGCATTTACTGGCAATTAATTAAATCTATAAAAAATTACCAATTAACATTGACATTAAGCAACTAATGTTGTATAATAAAATAGCATAAATATTCACGGAAGGAGGAGCGGTGTTTGAAGACCAACGATAATTCGACAGTGAACGGTCTGCGTGCTGTGGAACTGTATTACAGAGCCATCCGTAATATATCGGAAGGAAGCACAGCTTTCTATCAGTCGCAGACAAGATTGAACACACCCGGGCTCGGTACGCTGATGCCCGAGAATTTCAGGGACGTATCCGAGATAACACAGCAGTGTGTCACACTTTTTGAACTGGAGCTTATCCAGGCGCTGAATGCTATACAGACCTTTGAACAGCGTGAACTGATGTTCCAATGGGTATCGGTCTATATGCCCGCAAAGTACCTCCGTGATATAGGAGTTGAGAGCCGACTGATGGATATTACAGAGCGGCTTGGTGTCAAAACTACGCAGGTATGCTTTGCTCTCTCTGAGAAACTGTTTGAGGAGACCGAACCAGCGGTGGCAGACAATATCAAAAAGCTGAGAAACAGGGGCTTTCATTTTATGCTTACCGATTTCGGCGGGATAAGCTCCCCTATAATGAAGCTTTCTGAATTTGAAGTCGATTATGTAATGCTGTCACCCGAGATAACACAATATCTTGGAAAAGATGACAGAGCGGACAGCGCAGTGAAATCACTTATCGATTTTGTTTCGGGACTCGGTGCAGAACCCATTGCAGACGGCATTTCCAATTTTCGTCAAGCAGAATCACTTTACGAATTTGAATGTCAGTTCTGTGCGGGTTCACTTGCAGGCAGCTACATTGCCGAAAGGTATATCCGACGCAGAAGTAAAGATGATATATGACAAGTAAGTTCACTTGATATGTCATGATATAATGAAAGGAAGATTGTGCTTTGGCAGATACTAAGGATACTAAACTTATTGATGTGCTGGAGCTTCGCAGGACCGCAAAAGAAACCAAGCGGCATGTTGTAGTAATGCGTATTCTCGGACTTTTAGTGATACTGCTGGTTGCAGTTATCTCGATCGCCTATGCAATATCGTATTTTTATGACAAGTACGGAAGCTTTACAGTAAAGATCAATAAATATGATATGATGAGACAGGGTCTGACTCTGTCAGAGGTACCTGAATATGACAAGACGAACTCGGTGCTGAACGCTAACATCGTATATGATATGACTAATATCAGCGGTGCAGACCTGCCCGAGAACCTTGACATGATAAACGGCAGCCACAATGGTGAAAGTTATATAGCTTACACGTTCTACCTTATTAATGCAGGCGACGATACGATAAGCTATGAAGGCAAGATGACTCTCGAAAACGTGACGAACAACGTTGATGAAGCAGTCAGGGTCGCTGTGTACAAGAATGGCGAAAAGACAGTCTACGGCAAAACAAAGTCCAATGGTACAGGCAAGGAAAGCGACTGTGACAGCGAGTTCACATCATCGACCGTTGTGATGACTACCAAAAAAGAGGGCTTTAAGCCTCAGGCTAAAGATAAATATACAGTCGTTATATGGCTGGAGGGCAACGACCCCGACTGTACCGATGCGCTTATAGGCGGTACGCTGAAGCTCGGTATGGACTTCAAGATAATCGAATCTACTTAAAAGACAGGAGATATATGTATGAAAACAGTGTTGAAAGTTATAGTTAACGTTCTGGTCTGGATAGTGCTGATACTGGCATTGCTTATGACCGTTATGGTATTTTCGTCGGGGCGCAACAACGGCATTGCAAATCTTATGGGTTTTATACCTATGACGGTCGAATCAGATTCGATGAAGCCCACTTTCCAGAAAAATGACCTGATAATCTGCAAAGAAGTGGACGACGTTTATAAACTTAAAGAAGGCGATGTCATCACCTTCTGGACGCTCATCGACGGTCAGAAAGTCAAGAATACCCACCGTATCGTCGAAATAACCGAGCTTGACGGCGACAGAAGCTTCATCACACGAGGCGACAACAACGAGATCGACGACCTGGTACCCGTTATGAAGGGCGATATAATCGGTCAGTGGGACGGATTCAAGATCGGCGGTTTCGGCAAGGTCATGAGCTTCCTCAGGACCAAGACAGGCTTCTTCATCTGCATCGTTATACCTATGGCAGTGTTCTTCCTCGTAGAGCTTTACAAGTTCATTGTAACGCTGATAGAGCTGAAAAAACCTCAGCTTTCAGAAGAAGATGAGGAAGAGATCAAGAAGCGTGCCATCGAAGAATACCTTGCTTCTCAGAATAAGGAACAGGGAGAAAACAACGAGAAAGTATCCGACAGTGAGGCATAAGTCAACTGTACGGAGAAGTATAGGAGAACGCTATGACTGGATTTCTTAAATGGTTTTTTGTGTTTATCTCAGAGATGCTGAAAGGCTTTGCGACCATATTCAGCGGACTCTGGCACGGAATAAAACAGATATTCAATATCAAAAATTACATAGAGATATTCAAGACCCATTCGACAGACTTCGGTGCTGTGGGCTGGATACTTGCAATTCTTGCCATAATACTGGTCATTGCTGTATATGTTCTCATCGCAATGATGATAATACTGGCTGCAAGGAAGTATATCAGGTTCAGGCATTCCATCGTCAGCAATGAGGACCTGCTTGAAGAGATCGCAGACCTTCAGCGTCAGGTGCTGAAAATGACCAAAGAGAAGGACGAGATCATGGCTATGAAAGTCTCGCAGATGGGTATACCCACATCCGGCGCTCTTTCTCTGGCTGACGGCAGCGGACTTGCGCCGGCAGGCGGCGCTGAAGGCGAAAACGGCGCACCTGTCGTAGAAGGCGAGGTACTTGAAGACGGCGTGATCCAGACTGCTGACAGGAGATTCTCCAGACTTATGGAGGTTGACAGCCTCTATCGCAGCTACACTCCGCCTGA
>CAMNMO010000320.1 GCA_946544695.1 uncultured Ruminococcus sp.
AGCGAAACAGAGATGTCCGTACTCAGCGTTATAGGTCTTGTTATCATAGCGCCTGTATGCGAGGAGATAATGTTCCGTTTTTCGTACATGTCCCTGCTGAAAGAGAACTCGAGCAAGCGCTTTATGCTGATATTCACATCGGTGTTCTTTGCGATCGTACATTTCTATAACATTCAGGGTTTTGCGAATGTTCTTGTCGGTGCATTCGTAATGGGTTATGTCTACCTGACCACAGGCAATCTTCTGTATTCCATCTCGATCCATTTCCTGCATAACTTAATGTGCCTGCTGCCCCTGAATATCTATTCTATGGATAAGGGCTATATCATACCAAATGCATTTTATCTGGCAGTCTGCGTACCGATCAACATAGGCTGTGTTGTATACTACACCAGATATTTCAGACCAAGATATGTTACAAAGAAATATGATGCTGAACTCAAGATAGTTCCTGCTTGATAGCTGTACAAAAAATAACCCTGATACAAAATGCCTTTACCGCAGATCACAGTAAAGGCATTTTACTTAATGGTTATCCCTATTAAAAATACAGATGCCAAGCACTATTATGCTGCTGTTATCTTTTATTTTGGCGGTTTTGCTGTTCTCCATTCTGTCCACCGTCCTTCATATCTATAAACACATTATAGCACTTTGCCTTTGAAAAATCAACTATACTACCGTATCACTTGACACTTATGAAGAATCATTGTATAATTTATTCAGCAAGTATATATCTGAACGAAATGAGGTGCTATTAAATGATCGACCTGGATCATCTGGAAAAATATAAAGAGAACAACCGAATCGAAGCCAAGAAAGCGCTTGGCGGACTGCCTGACAGCATCTGGGAGACTTATTCCGCATTTGCAAATACTCTGGGCGGGATAATCCTGCTGGGTGTTGAGGAACTGCCCGACAGATCACTGCATGCGGTAGACCTGCCCGAACCTACCTACATTGTTGAGGATCTCTGGAAGATTCTCAACGACCCTAAAAAGGTCAGCATGAATATACTTACAGAAAAAGATGTTGAGATAGAAAACGTTGACGGCAAGAGTATCGTAGTTATCAGGGTGCCCCGTGCCGAACGTTACGATAAGCCCATATATATCGGCGGTGACCCCTATACAGGTACATATCGCCGAAATGGTGAAGGCGATGACAGGTGTACGGCTCAGGAGGTACAGGACATGCTGAACGATGCAGGCGGCAGGTCTCAGGATATGCTCGTGCTGGAAAACATGGATATGGAAGTGTTCGATTATGACAGCATAAGCAGCTACCGTGAGCGCATGAGAAAGGTACGTCCCGCACATGTATGGGAAGACCTTGAAGACGGTGATTTTCTGTATAAGCTGGGTGCTGTCAGCAGGGGAAGGGACGGCAGTCGCTGTCCTACTGTTGCGGGACTGCTGATGTTCGGACACGAATATGATATAGTGGGGGAATTCCCCGATTATTTCCTTGATTACCGTGAACAGCTCGATGATGAAAGCAGTGAGACTTCATACAGGCTGGTATCATCTTCAGGTGAGTGGAGCGGCAATCTGTATGATTTTTATTTCACTGTATATGAGCGCATAGCAAGAGATATCAGGGGTGCTTATGAGAACAGAGCCATACATGCTGCTTTGCGTGAAGCACTGGCAAACTGCATCATAAACGCTGATTATCGTGGCAGACAGGGTCTTGTCATAGTGAAAAAACGTGATGTGATCACATTCTCAAATCCCGGAGATTTCCGCATAGGTGTTGAAGCCGCAAAAAGCGGCGGCGTTTCAGACCCTCGCAATTCCACGCTGACAAAGATGTTCAACCTCATAGGTATCGGTGAACGTTCAGGCAGCGGTATACCCAATATCTATCATATCTGGGACAAACAGGGCTGGGAAGCACCCATCATAACAGTAGATCATGTACCCGCAAGGACAACCATGTCGCTTTCTGTCAAAACAGATGACAGACCTGCGGAGGACAGCAGAGAAGTCAGGATAAGTGAGAACGACAGAATAAAGATAGCCGAACTTCACAAAGATACTATCATCGAATATCTCACAGACCACGTAAAAGCCAATGCAAGCGATCTTTCCGAGCTGCTTGGAGTCAGGTCGTCAAGGGTGAAGAAACTGCTTGGCGAGCTTGCAAACGACGGCATAATAGTTGAAGACGGTCATGAGGGCAGCGGGGAATTTCGCCTTAAAGAAGACGGGAAAGCTCTGCGGCACAAGCACGGTAAAAACGGCACTTCGGAAAAAAACGGCATTAAAGGAGAGAACAGATCTATCGAGCTTGAAGAAAAATTTGCAGCCATACAGAATGAACTGCGTCAGAAGATAAACCTTTGCGACAACTTTGATATCAGCAGGCTTAAAACAGTGGCAGGTGTTGACCTTGCATACTGGAAAAACGGCGACGATGAATATGCGGTCTGCTGCATAGTCGTTATTGATAATGAAACACATGAGGTCATTGAGAAAAAGCATTTCAGCGGGAAGATAGAAGTGCCGTATATACCGGGTTTTCTTGCTTTCAGGGAACTTCCGCTGATACTGAAAACAGTGGAACTGCTCGAAAACAGTCCCGATCTCTATGTGTTTGACGGCAACGGCTATCTGCACCCAAGACACATGGGCATCGCAACACACGCTTCATTCTACCTTAAAAAGCCGACTATCGGTATTGCCAAGACCTATTTCCGTGTAGATAAAAAGACCGATTACACCGAACCCGATGATGAAGCAGGAAGCTATACCGATATCGTTATCGACGGTGAAGTTTATGGCAGGGCACTGAGGACCCATAAAAATGTCAAGCCTGTATTTATTTCTGTCGGGAATGATATCTCGCTGGATACAGCCTGTGAACTTGCTTTAAAGCTGACTGACAGAGAAAGCCATATCCCTGTCCCCACACGTTTTGCCGACCTTGAAACGCATATCGAAAGGGAAGCAGAGCGCAGCAAGATGCAGTGATATACAGATCGGCAGAAGATCTGTTTGTGATGTGAATATAAGGCTGCGCAGTCCCGATGGTCACGCAGCCTTTTTCTTATGCAAAAAATGCCGAGGTCAAAGTACCCAGACATTCAGCTGTATCATTGAGTCGTCAGCTCGTTTTTCTATGTATCAAAAGGCGTCATAAGACCTGACCGTTTTTAAAAGTTACAGGCTGATGCATCAGCCTTTACGCTTTCAGCAGGGAAGAAATGGGCTGGAATGATACACATTTGCCTCTGCTGTGCATTTTTACAAGGGCAAGGGGCAGGCATACAGCGACCAGAGCAATGCCCACATACATCAGGTATCCGTTGGCGAGGATAGTCTTTGCAAAGGGTGCAGCTGCCATTGTCACAAGGTTGGCAGAGATGTGGAAAGCCAGGCAGTAGACTATGTTCTTGGAAAGGATATAGATAAGGCTGATGATGATACCCACGAGGATAAGGTCGATAGCACGGGCAGACGCCTTGGGGAAGTGCAGATCGACCCAGGGCAGGGCGGCGATGATGACCGCAGCGGCTTTTTTGAA
>CAMNMO010000321.1 GCA_946544695.1 uncultured Ruminococcus sp.
GTGCTGGGTATGGACGAGATGATACTGCGTGAAAGCAGCGAACGGCAGATAATAACCTACGCTGAGGACATACGCACAGCGGGCAGGACACTGCTTTCGCTGATAAATGACATACTGGACTTCTCAAAGGTCGAACAGGGCAGAATGGAGCTTATCGAAACACAGTACGAACTGGGTTCTGCCATAAACGACCTGGTGAACATGGTCAGACCCCGTGCGGAGAAGAAGGGGCTGAGGTTCGAGGTGACTGTCGATCCTAAAACACCTCACCTGCTGCACGGCGATGAGATAAGGGTGAAGCAGTGCGTGCTGAACCTGCTGACAAACGCCGTAAAGTACACCGAAAAGGGAAACGTGAGCTTTTCTGTGGGATTTGAGAAGGACAGTGACAGTTCCATAATGCTGAGATTCACCGTTGCTGACACAGGCATGGGCATAAAGCAGGAGGATATGGAAAGACTGTTCTCGCCGTTCTCACGCCTTGATGAGGGGCGCAACCGCTCCATCGAGGGCACGGGACTTGGCATGAGCATCACGGTACAGCTGCTGGAACTCATGGGCAGCAAGCTCGATGTTGACAGCACCTACGGCAAGGGCTCGACCTTCTCTTTCGCTGTGAAGCAGAAGGTCGTAAGGTGGTCGCAGATAGGCGATTACGCAAAGCGCTTCGTCAACGGCGGCAGGGGCGTGCACCTCTATCATGAGCTTTTCCATGCGCCTAACGCAAGGCTGCTGGTGGTGGACGACAACGCTATGAACCTGACTGTTTTCAAGGGTCTGCTGAAAAAGACCCGCATAGGCATAGACACAGCTTCAACAGGGCGTGAAGCACTGCGTCTGGCTGAACAGAACGACTACGATATTTTCTTCATAGACCACATGATGCCCGATATGGACGGCGTGGAGACCCTTCAAAAGCTGCGTGAACTGGACGGTCATGCGGACTCAAAGTGCATCGCACTGACTGCAAATGCAGTTTCGGGCGCAAGGGAGTTCTACATTGAAGCTGGTTTCACAGACTACCTTTCAAAGCCCATAGACGGCGAAAAGCTGGAGCGCATGATAGCTTCGCTGCTGCCCGAAGACAAGCTTGAAAAACATTCTGCGGCTGAAAAGAAGATAGAACGCAAGGCACCGAAAGTGCTTGTGGTGGACGACGACCCCGTCATACGCACAGCCGCTTCACAGATACTTGGCATGAATTTTGATGTGACATCGTGTGCAACAGGCGAAGATGCCCTCTCCATGACATCGAAGCTGCGTCCCGATGCGGTGCTGCTGGACATAGGGCTTGCGGGCATGAGCGGCTTTGAGGTACTCAGCCGACTGAAAGAGGACCCCGAAGTAAGGGACATACCTGTTATATTCGTCACGGGCGAGGACAGCGCTGATATCGAAAGCTCGGGCTTCCGCAACGGTGCGGCTGACTTTGTCAAAAAGCCCTTTGCACCCGAAGTCCTCACACAGAGGACAAAGCGTGTCATCGAACTGTATCACCTGCAATCGGGTCTGAAAAGCGAGGTAGACCGCCAGCAGATGCGCAGCGAAAGGCTGTCACTGGAGATGATGATGGCACTGGCAAAGACAGTTGATGCCAAAGACCACTACACCAACGGTCACTCGAACAGAGTTGCGATATATTCCGCCGAACTTGCCAGAAGAATGGGCAAGAGCGATGCCGAACAGCAGCAGATATTCCGCATGGGACTTATGCACGACATCGGCAAGATAGGCGTCAGCGAGGATATCATAAACAAACCGGGCAGACTGACCGATGAGGAGTTTGAACAGATAAAGCGCCACACCATCATCGGCAGCGAGATACTTTCTTCCATCACCGAGATGCCCGACCTTGCCACAGGCGCACGTTCGCACCACGAAAAGTACAACGGTTCGGGCTACCCCGATGGTCTGGCAGGCAAGGACATACCCGAAGCTGCAAGGATAATCTGCTGCGCCGACTGCTACGATGCAATGACTTCCACAAGAACATATTCAACACCCATGCCGCAGGAAAAGGTCAGGGCTGAATTCATCAGGTGCAGCGGCACACAGTTCGACCCCGAAGCTGCTGCATGCATGGTGCAGATGATAGACGATGACAAGGACTACCTGATGAACGAACTGAGTTTCACGGAGGATATCTGGCGTGGCAGCGGCAGGCTTGAGGAACTCAGCCACGATGAGAGCGAACTGCACGGCGGTCTTGAAAGCATTGCGGGACTTGATACAGAGGAAGGCACAAAGCACTGCGGCGGCGAGGAATTCTACCACATCACACTGGAAGCCTTTGCCGATTCAGCAGAGGAATACACAAACGACATCAGGCGTTTCATCGAAGCGGACGACAGGCAGAATGCCATGATAAAGCTGCATTCGCTGAAGGGTTCTGCACGCACCATCGGTGCTGCCGAACTGGGCGAACTGGCTTATCAGGGCGAAATGTTCTACCGTGGCAACAGCGATGAATGCCCCGATATCGAAGCTATGCTGGATGACCTGAACAGGCTGGCAAGGGCGATAAAGCAAAATCTCTGACGGAGGGAACGACATGAAAAAGGCAACGGCAGTCTCGCTGTGCATAGGTACTTTCCTGCTGGGCGGTATCGCAGGCGGTGTGCTTGACAGCATACTCAGCAAGGCTGAGGGATCCGATAATATCGCAAGGCAGAAGATGGAGACCGAATTCCTGGGAACTGACAGCTGCACCGAATACACCATCGGCAATATGTCAGGCAGTGAGGTGCAGGGACACGGTGCATACAAGCTTGCAGATGACCTGATAGCCGATGCCTACAACTCGCCCGACAATTACAGCAGATACAGCGATGTGATATCAAAGGAGGACTTCGGGCTGCTGATACCCTATATCTCGGGCAGCGGCGAAGATATAAGGTCGGACGATGACAGCACGGGGGAATTTTACAAGTACTGCATAAGCGACCTGAAATTCACGGCGGACAAAGCGGCTGTCAGCTATTTCTTTGAATACTGGCAGTACAATAAAACGGACTGTCGCAGCAATGTAAGGCGGGATCACGATGAAATATATGAACCTGTGACGATATTTATGGTCAACAAAGACGGCAAATGGCAGGTAGACCACATCTACGACCCGCCATAGAGATCCACAAACAGCCTGCGGGCAGCACGATACAGTTGCTGCCCGCTTTTTGTGCGCAGCGCAGGGGCAATATTCAAAACAGCAATATCCCAAAAGATCAGACTAATTTTTCTGCGAATTTGTACAAGACGAACTCTTTACAAATCAGGCGGGATATGTTATAATATTTGGAAGAATGGACTTCCGTGGAATGCTGCTGCGTGTGTTTCAACGACAAAACTTATGTAACGGCGTCGTTTCACGAAAGGTCTGAGGTATAAAGGAGGACTTGTAGTGCATAAGGCATACCTTATTCTGGAAAACGGCACTGTGTTTGAAGGCAAAAGCTTCGGCGCTGAAGGCGAAGCTGTCGGCGAGATAGTTTTCACCACTGCGATGACAGGCTATCTCGAAACACTT
>CAMNMO010000322.1 GCA_946544695.1 uncultured Ruminococcus sp.
CGGGGGAGAATACACAAAATACAGCTTTGTTTTGTCAAAATTGATTTCCGTGCACAAGATTTTATGAGATCTGTTCCTGCAAAAAAGCAGGGGTCGGTGCGGACTGACGGCGGCGGGTCACGGGGCGGAGAACGCTTCATATTGAAATATAAATATTTTATGGTTATCCCTTTAACACACCACTAAGATTTATTGAGATGTTTTCTCTCCCATGCGTTCACGCATTTGCCGTAGGCGGGGGAGAGAAAACCGCCAACTATTGTTAATATGACTATCCCTTTAGCACACCAACTAAAAATGCGGTATAACCATAAATAAAAATATTTTATTAATCTATTGACAATGTCTTAATAATGTGATATATTAACAATGTATGGTGGAAAAGGATTCCACGCCCCGCTGCGGCACTCGGCTGTATGCGGAAAACTTATATTCTATTGGAGGTAGAAATATATGAACAAGAGATTCGTTGCAGGCGTTCTCGCCTTCACACTGGTGTTCGGCGGCGCAGCTGCTGTTCCTCAGCAGGCATTCTCAAACGTTTTCGGTATCTCGGCATCTGCTGATGATGCACTGGAGAAGGACGGATTCAAGTATTATCTGGATAACGGCGCTGCTGTCATCGTGGGCTATGACGGCGCAGCTGAGTGCACCATACCCAGCAAGCTGGACGGTTACGATGTTATGGAGATTAGATACAGTGCATTCAAAAACAGCGGCATAACATCTCTGAGCATTCCTTCGACCGTTACAAAGATCGGCAATGAAGCTTTCAGGGACTGCCTGAAACTGACAAAGGTAAGCATACCCGCTTCCATCACTGCTGACGGCGGCATTGCTGAGAGAGTGTTCATGGGCTGTAAGAGCCTGAAGGAAGTTACCATAGCAAAGGGCTATGCTGCGCCTATCGGTGAATCCATGTTCCAGGGCTGCACGAGCCTTACCACAATAAATATCCCCGAGGGTGTAGCTTACATCTATGGAAGCGCTTTTGAGAGCTGTACCAGCCTGGCTGAGCTCACACTGCCTTCTTCCATCGTTTCTATCGGCAGCTATGCTTTCCAGAACTGCAGCAGCCTGAAAAAGATGGCTATCCCCGCAAAGACCGAAAAGATCTGCTTTAAGGCATTCAAAGGCTGCTCAACACTGAACGATCTTACCATAGCTGATTCAACTATCTCACTGGAGATCCAGAATGAATGCTTTACAGGCTGCGATAAGCTCAAGACCGTGACACTGCCCGGCAGAACTGTCACGCTGGGCAATTCTGTGTTCTACGGCGATAAGTCACTGACTGAGGTAAAATTCGGCAAGGGCTTCAAGGCTGATATTCCCGAAAGCTTCTGTAACTCCTGCTCCAGCCTGAAGACCGTAAATATCCCCGAGGGCGTTGCAAATATAAGTGATTACGCTTTCCAGAACTGCACCAGACTTAGCGACCTCACACTGCCTAAGGGTCTTGTTACGATAGGTTACAGTGCTTTCAAGGGCTGCGGCATGCTTCCTAAGGTGTTCATTGCAGACAGCGTGACAAAGATCGGCGGCTCTGCTTTCCAAAATTGTGAAAGACTTGAATCTATCGAGATGCCCGATTCCGATGTTGCTCTGGAGATAGGTCAGGCATCATTTGAAAACTGCAAAAAGCTCAAGAGCTTAACTCTTCCCGGCAGAGTTGCAGCAGTTGAAAATTATGCTTTCAATGCGTGTGACTCACTTGCCGAGGTCACCTTCGGTGAAGGCTTCAAGGCTAATATCTCAGCGGGAATGTTCCAGTACTGCGATGCGCTGAAATCCGTAGATATACCCGTTGGTGTTGAGAATGTGGGCGAAAGTGCATTCCGTGAATGCGCTGCTCTGAAAACAGTTACACTGCCTGACGGACTGAATTATATCGAATCAAGTGCATTCAGTAACTGCAAAGTACTGACTGCCATCAAGATACCCGAGAGTGTAACAGATATCGGCTCTTATGCATTCCAGAATGATGAAGCTCTTGAAACGATAGAATTCGTTGATGGTGAAACTTCTCTCAAAATAGGATATCAGGCATTCTACAATTGCGGCGTCAAGGAACTGGTCATACCCGTAAGACTGAACAATGCAGATAGTTATGCATTCCAGAGCTGCAATCAGCTTAAAAAGGTCACCTTTGCAGAGGGCTGCGAGTGTGATGTATATAACGATATGTTCAGTAGCTGCGAGAAGCTGGCAAGTGTCGAGCTGGCTGACGGCATGAGAGGGATCAAGGATAGTGCATTCTATAATTCCACCAACATGAAGGTCATCTCCATTCCCGCAAGTGTTGACGTCATTGCCGAGAACTCTATCGGCTTCGGCGGTTTCTGGTCAGAAGAAAAGGCACAGAGCCTGCTCATCAAGTGCTTTAAGGACAGCGCTGCTCACCAGTATGCGATCGACAACGGCTTCAAGTTCTGGCTGTATGACGGCGGCGAGCCCGAGCCTGAGATAGACCTGGACACTCCCGAGATAGTTTACGGCGATGTAAACGGCGACGGTGCAGTAGATCAGGCTGATGCTGATGAACTGTACAAGTATGTATTCGACGGTGAGAAGATACCCGAGGAGGTCGCAGATGCGGCTGATGTGGACGGCAACGGCAAGGTCGATGCAGATGACTATAACGCACTGCTCGAAAAGGCTGAGCTGCCCGAGGACTATGTTCCCGAGCCCAAGAAGGTAGCAGGCGACATGAACGTTGACGGCGAGCTGACTAAGGAAGACGCTGACGCACTGTATCACTTCCTCAACGGCACAGGCGAAAAGGACGAGAATGCCGATGCTGACGTTAACGGCGACGGCAAGGTAAACAACGATGACTACGCTGAACTGCTGAAGAAGCTGGATCTGGCTGAGGATTATATCCCCGAGGACGCTAAGCCTTCCGAGCCCGAGAAGGTCGCAGGCGATATGAACAATGACGGCGAGCTGACTAAGGAAGACGCTGATGCACTGTATCATGTTATCAACGGCACAGCTGAAAAGGACGAGAATGCCGATGCTGACGTTAACGGCGACGGCAAGGTAGACGACGCTGACTATGCTGAGCTGCTGAAAAAGGCGGGTCTTGCTGAGGACTATGTTCCCGACGACGCAAAGCAGAGCGACCCCGAGGAGCCTGCTGACGATCAGCCTACCGATAAAGATGACAAGAGCGGCGATACAGATACTCCCGCTGAGCCTGACAAGCCTAAGACACTGCTGGGCGACCTGAACGGCGACGACAAGGTAGATGTTACCGACCTGTCGCTGCTGGCAGCACACGTCAAGGGCGTCAAGGAGCTCAAAGACGAGGAACTGGGCGATATCAACGGCGACGGTTCGATAAACGTTGCTGATATCTCCAAGGTAGCTGCACACGTTAAGGGCATCAAGGAACTGGTTTGAGCCCAAGTCGATAACGTATGATAATGTCCCTCTGCTTTTGCAGGGGGACTTTTTTGTGTAAACAGACAGGTTAAACCTTTTCTGAAATCATTTTCATTCGGCTTATTGCGGAAAAT
>CAMNMO010000323.1 GCA_946544695.1 uncultured Ruminococcus sp.
CATTCGGGAACCACTGGAAATTATTTGAGCCCTGAGTGTACAAATGTCTGTCGTTCGTTTTTTTGTACATACCCATTATCTCATTTATACGTTCCTTGCTGCCCCAGAGCTCATTGCCCATGCTCATCATGCAGAATGACGGGTGATTGCCGAACGCACGCAACATCGCAAAGCCCTCAGATATCAGGAAAGCCTGTTCCTGCTCATTATAGTTCTCATCATCGACCGCATGCACAGTACCCCAGAAAGGCAGCTGCGGTTCCATATAGATACCCAGCATGTCAGCCGCAATAAAAGCAGCTTCGGGAGGGCAGCAGGTATGGAAGCGATAATGATTCATGCCAAAGGACTTTGATATTTTCATTACCCTCAGCCATTCGTCAACATCACAAGGTGCATAGGAAGTCTTTGGGAATATCATGCCGTCATGTTTGCCACGCAGAAAAGTCCTTCTGCCGTTTATGGTGAACTTATCGCCGTCAGCTGCAAATTCTCGCATACCGAAGATCTGCTTAGTCACATCTCCGTCTATATCGATGCTGAGTTCATAAAGACAAGGCGTATGCTCACTCCATTTTTTGCAGCTTTCACCCATATTGAATACAGCATGCAATCTGCCGTTTGTATAGTCAACATCGAGGGGTAAACCGACCTTATCTCCGTCAGAGAAGTCAGACACGCTTATTACAGCACTTCCCTGTTCAGCGCCTATGACCTCAGCTTCTATCTCAACAGTATTATTATGTATATCAGTGCGAACAAACAAGTTTTCACAGTGCGACTTACCGTAAGCGATAAGTTCGATCCTGCCGACAATACCGTTCCAGTTGGTCTGTGTGTCGGGAGAAGTCATGTGCCCGCCGCCTGTTTTGTAGCCCACATTTGCGACCCTTACAGTGAGTTCATGTTCACCTGTTCCGATATATTCGGTAAGGTCATATCTGTGCGGCGCCACGAAGCTTTCCTGCACACCGAGCGATCTGCCGTCTATAAACACCTCGGTGATCCTTGTTCTTTCAAGGAAAAGTTCAAGCCCATAACAGTCGGGGATATCTGTGCCGATGGTCCTTTGGAACCATGCCCAGCCCTCAAATTTGTAAGTATCTGTCAGATAACCTGTCTCACGGGCATCATTCGGCTTGCCTTTGCGGGCATTGGAGATAGTATCCGGAAGGTTAATATTTTCATCATATTGAATATTTTCACCATTACAGTCATAATCAAGCGAAAGCTTCCAAGCCCCATTCAGCATAGTTTTACTTATCATCGCCATACTCCTCCGCCATAATAATATGAATATATTATAGCACAATATTTTTGTGATTTCAATTAAAATCAGCATCTTTGTGAATTTAATTGAAAAATATGTTGAATTACACAAAAAGATATGATACAATAAGATAAAACAAAACCATTCGGGGGTGATACTATGAGTTTCAACGAAAAAGAAGCATTGATGGCACTTTCACTGATCCTAAGACCGGGCACACCAATATTACAGTTTTTACTTGATAAATATGAAGATCCTGTAAAGCTGTACTATGCGATCTGCGAAAACACCGACAAACAGATACCTCACCAGATCACAGCGGCAGCTAAAGCTTTTGACGTATCTCTGGTACAGCAGATAACCGATTATTGCAGCAACAGCGGGATCAAGATGATATTTCGTGGTGATGCGGACTATCCTGTAAACTTAGAAAATATCGACTGTCCGCCACTTATGTTCTACTGTGCGGGCGACAGCAGTGTTTTGCAGAATGACAGTGCCCTGACCATCGTAGGTGCGAGAAAAGCAACGGATTATTCAAAAAAGATATCCGCTAATTTTGCAAGCAGGATAGCCGAAAAAGGTCACCCGATAATCAGCGGATTTGCCAAAGGAATAGACAGTGCAGCACACTGGGGCGCAATCAACGCAGGCGGAAAGACAGTCGCTGTGCTTGGCTGTGGTTTCGACTATGACTATCCACGAGGCAACAGAGAACTGCGAAACAACATAGTAAGGAACGGTGCGGTCATTTCCGAATACCCGCCGCTTGAACGACCTGCACCCGAATATTTCACCATACGAAACCGCATGATAGCCGGGCTTGCAGAAGCTGTGCTGGTTGTTCAGGCAAGTGACAAAAGCGGTTCGATAAACACAGCGACTCATGCACTGATGCAGGGCAAGGAGATATTCGTTATACCGCCCTGCGACATATTCAGCGAGGAATACAAAGGACAAAGCAGCCTTATCCGTGACGGCGGCATACCTGTGTTTGGACCGAATGACATACTGACGGAGTTATGATATGATACCAGACATTATGGAATAATATGGCAAAGTCAGGGAACTTAAACTAAAACACGGACTCGATCAGATCTGAGCCCGTGTTTTTTTAAGTGTATAACAGCAAACACACGAATAATTCTTTAGAAGCCGGTGTCAATATCATATTTATTCTGCGTCCTCCTTTAAATACAAAAAGAGCCATAACAGCATTCGCACACCGTTACAGCTCTTAATATTTGTCTTTGAATATGCTAAGTATCGATTACTTGATCATGCTTGCGATTTCGTCTGCGAAGTTCTCTTCCTTCTTCTCAACGCCCTCGCCTCTCTCGTAACGGATAACTTCAGCTATCTTGATGCTGCCGCCAAGCTTCTTAGCCTCAGCTTCAACATACTGCTCAACAGATACCTTGTCGTCCTTTACGAAAGCCTGTTCCAGCAGGCAGTTCTCCTTGTAGTACTTGCCTACCTTGCCTTCAACGATCTTAGCTCTTACCTGCTCAGGCTTGTTAGCCATCTTAGGATCCTCAGACATCTGAGCCATCATGATCTCCTTCTCCTTGTCAAGTACCTCAGCGGGTACCTGCTCACGGTTCAGGAATGCAGGGTTCAGTGCAGCAGACTGCATTGCAACGTCCTTACCAACAGTCAGAACAGCGTCATTGCTGATATCGGTGTCCATCTTAACCAGAACGCCGATGCTGCCGCCGTTATGAACGTAGGAAGCCAGAGTGCCTTCCAGTCTTACAAAACGACGGATAACGATGTTCTCTCTGATCTTCATGCCTGCCAGCTCGGTCAGAACTTCATCAACGGTCTTGTCGCCGCCGCTGATAGTTGCAGCCTTCAGAGCGTCAACGTCAGCAGGGTTCTTCTCGATGATGGTCTTAGCAACACTTGCTACGAAAGCCTTGAAATCGTCAGTATTTGCAGCGAAGTCTGTCTCTGTGTTGATCTCTACCAGTACACCTACGTTACCATCAACAACAGCAGCAACAGTACCCTCAGCAGCAGCTCTGCCACTCTTCTTAGCCTGTGTAGCCAGACCCTTTTCTCTCAGTGCCTCGATAGCCTTGTCCTGATCGCCGTCAGCAGCTACAAGAGCTCTCTTGCAGTCCATCATGCCAACGCCAGTGATATTCATAAGTTCCTTGATAGCCTGAACTGTTACGTTTGCCATTTTAATTACCTCCAGTTTTTATTTTATGCCGTGATGTACTCACAACAAGGCAGACAAATCA
>CAMNMO010000324.1 GCA_946544695.1 uncultured Ruminococcus sp.
CTGACGGAGCAGATCGCTGCCGCAGCCCGATATAAAGGCTTATGAGCAGAAGGCGGCTTCCAAGTCACAGAGCGCAGCTGCACCCGCACAGGAATTCCGCACTGTCGATGTGGATTTCACCAGCCTTCATATACTTGGCGAGGGTGCGACAGTTCTGAAAGGCGGACCCATACAGTCAGACAGCAGGGTGCACAGTATGGCGAACCTGCCTATGGATGCCGCTTCACTGGAGCATTTCAACGATACCGTCACCGTATGGGGCGATATCTTCCAGGTGGAGACAAAGGAGACTAAGTCGGGCATGCTGATAGCTACTGTGTTTATCACCGACTATACTTCTTCGTGTGCGCTCAAACTCATAGGTTCAAATAAAAAGGGCAAGTTCGTCCGACTGACCAGAGAGACTCTCGAAGCCATGCTTGGCAGCATGAAGTCAGGCGTCACCGTTATGGTGCGTGGCAAGCTGGAGGAGGACGACTTTGACCATAATATCTACCTGATGGCTGATGACATCATGAAGGTGGCAAGGGAGAAGGAAAAGGATAATTCCGAGGAAAAGCGTGTCGAGCTGCACTGCCATACAAATATGTCCATGATGGACGCACTTGCTGCCCCCGAAAAGCTGGTCGCTAAGGCTGCGGGCTGGGGTCACAGGGCGCTTGCCATCACCGACCACGGCGTCGTTCAGGGATTCCCCGAAGCAGGCTCGAAGTGTAATGATATCCGCAAGGGTGGTCAGGAATTCAAGATAATCTACGGCTGTGAAGCTTATGAGGTCAACAACGATTCCCGTGTGTTCAAGGGCGTTGACAAGCGTGAACTGACAGACGAGATCATCTGCTTTGACCTGGAGACCACAGGTACTAATACCAGGGAAGATAAGATAATCGAGATAGGTGCGGTAAAGCTGAGAGGACTTGAGGTGGTTGACCACTTCGATATGCTGGTAGACCCGGGCTGCCCACTCAGTGAGTTCATATCTAACCTTACCAATATCACTGATGATATGCTAAAAGGGCAGGCTGATATCAGGACTGCACTTGAAGCTTTTATTGACTTCTGCGGAGAAAAGCCCTGCCTTGTCGCACACAATGCGCCGTTCGATACGGGCTTCATTGCCAATGCTTGTGACAAGCTGGGCATAAAGTTCGAGTTTTCAAGCATCGACACCGTTCCCATGTCGCAGCTGATGCTGCCGCAGCTTGAAAGACATAAGCTGAATTACGTGGCAGAACATTTCGGCTACGGAGATTTCCAGCACCACAGGGGCTGCGATGATGCTGAGGTACTGGGCAAGATCTTCATCGAACTCTGCAAGATGCTCAATGAACAGTATCCGCTGATGCTGATAACCGTTGACATGCTCAACGGTCTGCTTGGCGAGACTGATAATGTCACCGAGACTAAAGATGTATTCCACCAGATAATACTGGTGAGAAATAATATAGGACTAAAAAACCTCTACAAGCTCATTTCCTATTCAAACCTCAAATACTTCAAGCGCAGGCCACGTATACCCAAGAGCGAGCTGACCAAGCTGCGTGAGGGTCTGATAATAGGCAGCGCATGTGAGAGGGGAGAGGTCATACAGGCTTATCTTGAAGGAAAGTCCCACGAATACATAAAGCAGATAGCCAGCTTCTATGACTATCTGGAGATACAGCCCGACGGCAACAATATGTTCATGCTGACCGCCGAAAAGCCGCCTTATGACAGGATAAGGACTGAGGAGGACGTTAAGGACATAAATCGTTTCATCGTCAGACTGGGCGAAGAACTGGGCATACCTGTCTGCGCTACGGGCGACGTTCATTTTCTCAATAAGGAAGATGCTAAGTTCAGGGCGATAATACAGGCATCAATGGGCTTTTCCGACTGTGACAATCAGGCACCGCTGTATCTTAAATCCACCGACCAGATGCTTTCCGAGCTTTCATATCTCGGCAAAGAAAAGGCTTATGAGGTGGTTGTCACCAATACTAATAACGTGGCTGATATGGTAGATGCTGACCTTAAAGCTTTCCCGAACGGGACCTTCACACCGTTCATCGAGGGTGCTGTTTATGAACTCCAGATAATCTGCTGGCGCAAGGCGTGCGAGCTTTACGGTGACTGCGATCCCATGTCGATAGAAGTCCCCGAAGGTGAGGACGTGGACGTTTCCGAGTATTTCAAGGAACATGTACACCCGTTGGTATTCAAGCGCCTGAAACGTGAGCTTGACTCAATTATCAAGCACGGTTTCTCGGTGCTGTACATGATATCCCAGAAACTGGTGGCATACTCCAACCAGTGCGGATATCAGGTAGGTTCCCGTGGTTCGGTCGGTTCGTCATTCGTGGCGTCCATGTCGGGAATATCAGAGGTAAATCCTCTTGAACCTCACTACATCTGCCGCAAGTGCCATTACTCCGAGTTCTTTGAGAACGGTGAGTACGGCTCGGGATTTGACCTTCCCCCGAAGGACTGCCCCAACTGCGGTATACCTATGCACCGTGACGGCCATAAGATACCGTTCGAGACATTTCTTGGTTTCGACGGCGATAAAGCGCCTGATATCGACCTTAACTTCTCGGGCGACTGTCAGGGCAAGGTACACAAGTACACAGAAGAACTGTTCGGTCAGGACCACGTGTTCAAAGCGGGCACCATAGGCAAGGTCGCTGACAAGACAGCTTACGGCTATGTCAAGAAATACCTTGATGAACGAGGCAGGTCTGCCTGCCCCGCAGAGATACAGCGTCTTGTAAACGGCTGTGTCGATGTCAAGAGGACAACTTCGCAGCACCCCGGAGGAATGGTCGTTATCCCCGGTGACTATGAGGTATATGACTTCACACCTGTGCAGCACCCTGCCGATAAGGCGGATTCTGATATGGTCACCACACATTTCGACTTCCATTCGCTGCACGATACCATACTTAAACTTGACGAACTGGGTCACGATGTTCCTACCATGTATAAGTATCTGGAGGACTTCACCCACATGGATATAAATGAGTGCCCCATGTCGGATCCCGCCGTATATTCGCTGTTCACATCGCCTGAAGCACTGGGTGTCGAGCCCGCAGACATCAGGTGCGAAACAGGCACGCTGGGTATCCCCGAGATGGGTACGCCCTTTGTAAGAGGAATGCTGCTTGAATCCAAGCCCAAGAATTTCTCCGACCTTTTGCAGATATCGGGACTTTCACACGGTACCGACGTATGGCTGGGCAACGCACAGGAACTTATCAAAAACGGCACCTGCGACATTTCCAACGTTATAGGTACCCGTGACAGTATCATGGTATACCTGCTTGAACACCATCTTGAACCAAAGCTGGCATTCAAGATAATGGAGATAACCCGTAAGGGTAAAGCACCCAAGCTGCTGACCGAGGAAATGAAACAGGATATGAGGGCGCATGATGTACCCGAATGGTATATCGACAGCTGCCTGAAGATAAAGTACATGTTCCCGAAGGCGCATGCGGCGGCTTATGTTACCGCTGCCATAAGACTTTGCTGGTTCA
>CAMNMO010000325.1 GCA_946544695.1 uncultured Ruminococcus sp.
AGATGTCCAAATGTCGGATATCAATATTCTGTTTGGAATATATATGCAGAAAAAAGCAGTATCAACGGCTGCAACGGAAAACTGATCTGTAATTCTCTCGATCTGGAATACGAATTTCACGAGGGCAATAATATAATAGAGTTTACTCCCGAAGGCACAGGCGATATAAGCTACTCGTGCTGGATGGGAATGATATACGGAAAAATACACATAACGGAGTGATCAATATGGAACAATACAATGTAACAGGCATGAGCTGCGCCGCTTGCAGCGCAAGAGTAGAGAAGGCTGTATCGGCAGTGGAGGGTGTTACCTCCTGCTCGGTGAGCCTGCTGACAAACTCAATGGGCGTTGAGGGGACGGCAAGTCTGTCAGATATCATCAAGGCAGTCGAAAATGCAGGATACGGCGCCTCGCTTAAAGGAAATGAAAAAGCTAAAGACAGTACCGATGACCTTACAGACAGGGAAACTCCCATGATGATAAAGCGGCTCATCGCCTCGCTGGTATTCCTTTTGCCGCTGCTGTACCTCTCAATGGGACATATGCTGTGGGATTGGAAACTTCCGCCCTTTCTGAACGGCAACCACGTCGCAATGGGACTTGTTCAGCTGTTACTGACGGTAATCATCATGGTGATAAACCAGAAATTCTTTGTTAGCGGCTTCAGGGCAGTCATTCATAAAAGTCCGAATATGGACACGCTGGTGGCAATGGGGTCGGGAATTTCTTTTTTGTGGAGCGTCTATGTACTGTTCCACATGACGGGAGCAGTTGTGGCAGGTGATGAAAAAGCTGTCATGGACGACATGATGAACTTCTATTTTGAGGCAGCAGCGATGATACTCACGCTTATAACGGTGGGAAAAACTCTTGAAGCCTACTCTAAGGGAAAAACAACAGACGCACTCAAAGGACTTATGGAGCTTTCGCCGAAAACCGCTGTTGTAGAGCGTGACGGCAAGGAGCAGACTATTCCTGCCGAACAGGTAAACATCGGTGATGTTTTTGTAGTACGCCCCGGGGAGCATATCCCTGTTGACGGTCTGGTAATTGACGGCACGAGTGCAGTTGATGAGTCTGCGCTGACAGGCGAGAGTATTCCCATAGACAAGCTGACAGGTGACGGCGTTTCGGCAGGTACGGTAAATCAGTCGGGCTTCCTGCGCTGCGAAGCGGTTAAGGTCGGCGAAGACACAACTCTTTCGCAGATCATAAAAATGGTGAGCGATGCTGCTGCAACAAAGGCTCCTATAGCAAAACTGGCAGACAGAGTATCGGCAGTGTTCGTTCCTGCGGTCATCGGCATAGCGCTTGTGACACTGATAATATGGCTTGCGGTGGGACAGACAACAGGCTATGCCCTCGCAAGGGCTATCTCTGTGCTTGTCATAAGCTGTCCCTGCGCACTTGGACTTGCTACACCTGTTTCCATAATGGTAGGCAGCGGTGTGGGTGCTAAGAACGGAATACTTTTCAAAACCGCTGTTTCTCTTGAAGAAACGGGCAAAGCACAGATAGTAGTCCTTGACAAGACGGGAACTATCACAAAGGGTGAGCCTTCCGTCACGGATATTATCCCCATAAATACAGATGAAAAAGCGCTTATCGGAACAGCTTTTTCACTTGAGCAGAAAAGTGAACATCCACTTGCAAAGGCGGTCGTGTCCTACGCTGAGGAGCATGATACGGAGCTGTCGGAGGTAACGGATTTCAAAGCTGTTTCCGGCAGCGGACTGACAGCAAGGCTTGATGACAGGACATATTACGGCGGAAATGCCGGGTTTATCGGAAGCAAGGTAAAGATCTCCGATGAGGCAGATCTTATCGCTCAGCTCCTTGCGGACGAGGGAAAAACTCCGCTTTTCTTTGCAGACGAGAGCCGCCTGCTGGGTATCATCGCCGTTGCAGATACTATTAAGGAGGACTCTCCCGAAGCGATAGCTCAGCTGAAAAACATGGGGCTGAAAACTGTAATGCTGACAGGTGACAACCAGCGTACCGCAAACGCTATAGGCAAGCAGGTGGGCGTGGATATGGTAATTGCAGGAGTGCTTCCGAACGAAAAAGAACGTGTCGTGAGAAAACTGCAGGAGCAGGGCAAGGTGGCAATGATCGGCGATGGTATAAATGACGCACCTGCGCTCACCCGTGCAGACATAGGTATTGCAATCGGGGCAGGTACCGACGTTGCCATTGACGCCGCAGACGTCGTGCTGATGAAGAGCCGCCTGAACGACGCTGCTGCGGCACTTCGTCTGAGCCGCAAAACAATGCGGAATATACGTCAGAATCTGTTCTGGGCGTTTATTTACAATGTGATCGGTATCCCTCTTGCGGCAGGTGCTTATATCAGACTTTTCGGCTGGGAGCTTGATCCGAAGTTTGGTGCGGCGGCAATGAGTCTTTCAAGCGTTTCGGTGGTAACAAATGCACTCAGGCTGAACCTTGCAAAGATCTTTGAAACCAAAAATGACAGTCCGCAAAAGGACATGGTGAAGGAGCTGAGTGCCCTGAATACAGGAGAAAACACGTATATACTGAAAATAAAGGGAATGATGTGCCCACACTGTGAGGCAACTGTCAGGAAGTGTCTTGAGGCGTTTGACGAGGTACAGGAGGCTGATGTAAGTCACGAAAAAGGCACGGCTGTACTCACACTTTCGGGAGAGCTGATACACCTTGATGAAATGAAGCAGGCTATAGCCGATAAGGGCTATGAAGTAACAGGAGGATAAATTATGAGAAAGTTTTTTTCAGTATTGACAGCAGCAGTTCTGCTGCTTGGCGTCTGCGGCTGCGGAATCAGAGAAAATGAGCAGCTCCCGGAAGCTGCATCTGAAGTCACGGATATAAAAGACGACCTTGTTATCCCGATAAATGAGGTGACGGAAACCGCAAAGTTTTATCCTGTGACAGTGGAAGGAACAGATATGGAAGTATTTGCGGTCAGGGACAGCGAGGGCAGCATACGCACAGCGTTCAATACCTGCCAGTCCTGCTATACCTCTGGAAACGGCAGATATGCCGTCGAAGGAACTGATCTTGTGTGTCAGAACTGCGGTTTTCATTTCACTGCCGATCAGGTGGGAGCAAATGCAAACGGCGGATGCAGTCCGTGGGCAATAAGCGCCGCTGAACGAATCGACTCCGAGGATACCATAACCATCCCTTACTCATTGTTAGCAGGTTAAAAGCTATTTTTGCCAACTGGAAATAATACTTTACTTTTCCTATGGATATGGTATAATTAGAAGTGGAAGTGAGGTGAACGGCTGTGAACGTGCTTGCAGTAGACGACGAGGCAAAGATAAGAGAGGCTGTTTCGGACTATCTTACCCACAAGGGGATGACGGTGCTCTCTGCCGGGAACGGCAGGCAGGCACTGAAAATATTCAGTTCTCAGCAGGTGGATTTTATCATCCTCGACCTTATGCTCCCCGATATCACAGGTGAGGAACTGTGCCGTACCATAAGGGAAAGATCCTCTGTTCCGATCATCATGCT
>CAMNMO010000326.1 GCA_946544695.1 uncultured Ruminococcus sp.
GTGCAGTTGTTCTTCTGACAGATACGCTTGAGCATTTCTGCTTGCAGTTTCAGCGACTTTTTGCTCTTTGCATAAGCCCTGATACTGATCGAGATATGGAAAAGACGCTCGTTCTTGCTGTTTAAGTCTGCAAGCAGTTTGTCAATGTCCTCAATGTACATCTTGATAGCAGGCGGAAGAATATCCGTGTCATATCCTGCCTGACTTGCTTTTTTCTGCTCATCGACCTTCATAGCTTCAACCGCCGTCAGTTTCTTCTTGACGAATTTGAGTGCGTCGATCTGGTCTAACGGCTCAACGTGAAGATTGATACAGAATAAGTTCTGCATTTCCAGAAAATCTTTCAGAATCTCGTCCGACAGTTCGCCTGCAAGGATATTCAGTCCCCACACCGCACCGTAAGCATTGCCGATCTCAAAGTCCTGTTTGTTGAATTTCAGGGACGGCGGGGCGATAAAGTCCTTTGTGTCCATGCCTGCATGGAGCATACTGTCCCAATCGAAAATAAAATGCTGGCTTCTGTAAGGATTGAGAGCGTAGTACATCGCTTCAAGCCTTGTCTTGCCGTCGAGCATTTCCGCTTCCACACCAAAAGCCTTAAAGCCCTTGATAACGTCGTTTTTGATCGACATGAGCTTTGCTCTTGCCGCCTTGTACGAAGTGCTTTCTATACCGAATGTAAGGAACTTACGAGCCGACTGACCGTTTGAGCCTGTCATCAGCTTGTCGGTCAGCATCTTGCTGTACTCCGAGCGAATATCGTTGAAGTCATCGTCCTGTTCGGGTATCTGAATTGTTTTTATCAGCTTGTCCTTTGAACGGTTCTGGTTCTCAAAGGTCAGCTGAAAACGTATCGTATTATCGAAAAGGTTGATAATATCGCAGTATTTTGAAAAAATGTTGTTCTGTTCATCGAACTCCGCAATACTGTAATTGGCATCGTAAAACTGTACCGTCAGAGAATAAAAATTCTCCGACACCTGACAAACTCCGTCACGGAACATACACAGGAAAGGGATAGTATTCTGCACCGTGGCATTGCTGCCGTTTTCTTTCTTTATCTCAGCCATTCTTGCGGATAAAAGTTTTTTGTCCTCTTTGGTAAGCTGTGAGGCAGGCTTGCCCATGATAACAGCCGATTTGGACTTGTTATCACTTATCTTGGCATCTTTCTTTCTAAAGCCCATTGGTAAACCTCCGTTATATCAAAGCGGAGGACACCGAAAGTATACTATTATATATAGAGAGCGTGATCAGCCTTTTCTTTCGGCATCTCTCAGCTTTTTTCGTATCTTCATATATTCGATGTGCCGTTCAAAGCTCACGAATACGTTTGTTGTTCTGTAATATCGCTTTCTCGGTCTTGTAAAATACTCTTTCATGAACCTGATCTGCTTTTCAAGAAACACACCGTTCTTTTTGTACAGTCCGCAGAGTATCGCAGGTGCGGCACACGCACCCATCGCAAATATCGCTCCCGACATACCGATTGCATTTCTTGTTAAGAAGAAAACAGGCGCTCCGATCACAAGACCGATACCAAAGCATATTACTTGTCTTTTTGTAAATCCCGCAATAAACTTCTCCTTAATCTCATTAAGGTCTTTCGGGATAGGAACGTAATGTGCCATAAAACCTCCGTAAATAGCCGTTTTCAGCGTTTTAGTGAGCGCTAAAAACTGACTTAGATATAGCGCCTGTACGCAGGATCGTAAAGATCAGTGCAGCCGTGTAGCCCAAAAGCATCGCCATTTGCATGATGACGCTTCCTGTGCCTGAATTCAGTGTTGTTATCATATTTGCAAACAGTGTCTTGAAGATACCGAGTGCGACAATGATAAAAAATCCCTGAAACGACAGTGCTAAAAGCTGTTTGATCCAGTTTTTGCCGATTGAAGCCCATTCTCCCGAGTCCATCATCGTAGCCATAGGGATAGGAGCAACAGAGAGATACATAAATACCTCAATGATACGGCTTGCAAGGGTTATAACGATAGCGACTATCAGTATCATCACTCCGACATGTACTATCAGGGAGATAAACCACACGGTCATCAGCTCACCGAGGGAAAGTCCGCTTAGTGCCGACTTTTTCAAAGCAAGCGCCGTATCCAGATAATCGCCTGTGCCGAATAGAGTTGTCAGACCATTGGAACAAACATTAGTTCCGAAGCCGAACAATGCAGAAGCGATATAATATGTATTCGACACCAATATTACACCGCACAGGGCTTTGATTATCCATTTTATGATGATAGAATCATCAAAGTCCTTAAAGTTGTTGCCCCTCAGTACGGTCTGTATCAGGTCATTCAGAAGAATGATCGTCAAAACAAAGCCCGCAATCGGGACGACAACGTTATTACATAGCGTTTCGATAGTTGTCCACACCGAAGTGCCGCCGGTTCCGCCGCCCGTGAAATTCGCAGGGTGCGAGGTCAGATATGTGGAAACAAGTCCGTCACTGCCTGTTGTCTGTGAAAAAGTATCGGTCAGCAGATCGGAAATTCCGTCAAACTGGCTTTTAATACCGTCCTTAAACAAGTCACAGCACCAATCTTCAAGTGCGTCTATCGCATCACTGATCACTCCCATTTTTCATCACCTCCTGCTGGGGGTTGTAATGGTCTGTCGTATTTGTTAAGCTGTCTCAGTTCAAGTTTAGTGGGGAGTAGGTCACGGCAAAAATATGCCGAGCCGAAATGATTGCCTTTGGTGGTACATTCCATATTCTTTCGGGTATGATAATCCACTCTTGCATCAAAGGCAAGCAGCTGTATCTGATTTCTGAATATCTTATACCGCTTTTTGCCCTGTATGCTGTTTACGGGCAGAAGCAGTGCGAAAGGCTTCTCAAAAGAAAAAGCTCGTTTCAGAACTTCATCTTTCTTTGAGAATGGGGGATTGCTTACAAGTATGTCCCAATTATCAGGCTCATACTTAAAGAAATCTCTGCCTTCGCTCAGACTGCTCCGCACAACCTTATATCCTTTTTCCGTAAGGCAGTTATAGTAGGCGCTCCATTCTTCATCGAACGGACACCAGATAACCTTGTCTTTCGGCAGGAACTCTATCAAAGGCTCTACCGCATAGTAGGGTGTATAGACCTCATCTCCTGCACTTGTCCTGTTGGCAGTTAAGTATCCTATGTTGATTGCCATTGTGTCACATCGCTCATTACCCGCCACAGCCCACCGCATGAGCGACCCTTCATAATTCTATATTTACGGCGTTATTTGTATAGCGTTCAGCCGTTAGTTCACGCTTGTCTCTTTCTCTGAATTGTCTTTATCAGATAGCGCCTGTCATCATGGATTCGAGAACAGGAACGAGGATAATAGCGAGCAGGATCAGACCAAGACCAGCCATAAGCTGCTTCATGCCCTGGCTCTTTGCACCCGGGTTATCATTACCGTAACCTTCCAGAAGGTTTACGATACCCCATACACCGACACCGCCGCCGATCAGGCAGATGACACTCTTGAGAACGGTGCAGGCGGTAGTAA
>CAMNMO010000327.1 GCA_946544695.1 uncultured Ruminococcus sp.
GCCTGTGGGCAGGTCCATGTGGTGGTCGAACCAGCTGCCCACACACTGCACCTGTGTGCCGGCATCGAGGGTGGCGTTAACATTTACGAACGGTGCGAAGTCAACAATGTTGAAAGCCCAGAAGATGGTCTTTATCTTGCCCAGCTCCTCCTCTTGCAGATACGCCCCCTGCACGCTGCCGTCCTCGACCTCGTAGAGGTTCGACAGCACCGAGTTTTCCTTTGGCACAACGGTTATGTTGGCGCCGTAGGTCTTTAATTCCTGATTCACCTTGTCGCCCACGTCCAGCATGACGCTCAGCATGGCAGAAGCCAGCGAAGCACCCAGCGCAATGGTGAAGGCTATCATCAGCATCTTTTTCCATTGACGGAACAGTGTTCCCCTTATCATTCTCAAAAACATCTGTGCCCCTCCTTACCGTCAGCTTCTCATACGGTTGTTCTTGAAACGCTTTTCGTTTTCAAGCAGACCGTCCAGCGGCACAAGTATCTTGCCGTCCTTTATCTCGTAGGGTATGACCACAGGGTTGCAGCCGCCCTTGAAACCGATGGTCTGTATGTTCATCACAACGTCGCAAAGCTTGCAGACCACCTGTCCGTCCTTCTCGAAATAGCCTGTCTCACCGCATACGTCACAGGCGTCAAGACCGATGCCGTAGGCGGAAGAATTCGGCTTCTTTATAACGATGAACCTTATCTGTATGTCGTTTTCGGTAACATAGGCAAAGCGGTGCAGGTGACCGTCCTCGACCTGTTCAAAGGGCACCACCACATAGCCGTTCTCTATCTTGGCGTCCTCAACGGGCGAAAGGGGTATCTCCCTGTTGGCTATGGGGTCAAGGGTGGTGAAGGTGACTATGCCCGTTATCAGGCATATAAGCGCCAGAGTTGCCCATGTCCTTGTGACACGGTGCTTTTTGCGCAGCTTGCGCTTCTGTGCGGGGTTATCATAGGGTTCATTGGCACGCAGGCTTTTTATCCACAGCATCACAGGCATGACCATTGCCGCAATGATCGCTGTGTAAACGAATATATTGTTGTTATTGGAGGAAAATTTAACGATCTCGAAAATGTTGTGCTTGGTATCGGCGTCCATGTTTTCGAGCATGCGCTTGGTCAGCATTATGCCGAGACTTGCACAGAACTGCCTTGCGCAGTTTATCACGAGCACTGCCGCAGTCACGCCGTAAGCCTGCCATTTCGACAGTCTCGAAACGCCGCTGTACACAGCCGTCTGTGCCACGAACATGAGTATCAGTCCGAAAAGTATGCCTATGCACTTGAACATGAAGCCTGTTGACAGCACGGTCTTTTCGGTCAGCAGGATAATGTAGGGGTAAGCCAGCACATCGGGCAGCGCATAGAACATCATCAGTGCGATGACAAGCCCGCCCGTCACGCAGCTGACTATTGCCATGACCCTGTTCCTGCCGAATATCGCCAGTATGACGAACAGCAGTGAAAATATCATGGTGACCGTGAAGATGCGCAGGTTCCACAGCGAGGTATCTATCAGGGTGGTGGCATTTTTCGTGAATGCCATCACAGCCGCCGACACCAGACCCACAGCTGCACCGATGCCGCCTGCGATAATGCCGAAGCGTTCCCTGATAAGGCGCATAAAGCCCCTCAGCACCCCGACCACGACCGCTGCCAGCACCAGTGTCTCGACAGTCATTACAAAGTATTTTAACACATTGATCTCCTTTCCCGTTTTCAAATACGGGATACGCACGGCTGCGGACAGCAGGCGTTCTCCCGCACACGAATGTTGACCAAGTCAACTTCATTTACATTCAAAAACGCACAATATGCGCTGAAGAAAAATCCGCAGCGCATAAAGTTCTTTTGTTATAGTAAACGACATTAGATTTTCGACATAAACTGCTTACAGCTGCCGTCGTCTTGGCTGCTGTGAGCAGGATATGTCAGAAAATCTTTGTCGTTTAATATAAACAAGGAAATTTATCCCAAGGCTATATTACCACTCCTGGGGAACGTACTCCCAACCATCATAAGTGACCTTCAGGTTGCCGTCAGCGAAGTACTCATCAAAGGATCCGCCGGGGCCTGTTTCCGCATCGGTGTGCAGCAGGTAGCCGTTCTCCTCGGGGTTGTGGAACTGGAACTCGATGCTGTAAGTATCTGCATCGGGCAGTGCGATGTTTGCACCGTAGTGAGGACCGTCGGAAGCACTCATTACCATGAAGGAACCCTCAGCAGCAACGTTTCCGTCGGAACCTGTTACCTTGTAGTCAACTGTCATGTAAGGTACCCAGTCGCCTACGCCGAAGCCCAGATCATTCTCCAGTGCGGATACGTCAGCCTCAAGATGGATGTTGAAATCATCTGTCTTTTCGTTGCCGCCCGACATGGGAACAGGCTGGAAGTAAACTGCGGATACGTTCAGGAAACCAACCTCCTGGTCCTCGAAGATGGGGTACTCGGTAAAGCCTGCAGCGCCGTCATCAGCAGCAGGGGTATCCTCAACGACAGCATCGGTGCCCTCGCTCTTCTCGCCCTCTGCCTCGTCCTTAGCAGCGGTGGTCTCAGCATTGTCTGCCTTGCTTGCAGCAGTGCTGTCGTTTGCAGTATCGCCGCAGGAAGCCATGCTCATTGCCATCATAGCTGCAAGTGCGATGCCGACTAACTTCTTCTTAGTCATTAAAAATTCCTCCTTAAAATATGACTTGTTTGCTCTATTATATTTACCCTTGTTTTGCGGGATATAGTAGACTATTTCTTTGAAGCCTTCTTCTTGGGCTCCTTCTTTTTGGGAGCGAGCTCCTCCTCGAACTGTTCCTGTGTCTCGGTCAGGTAATGTATGCCCTGAATGATGCCCAGCAGCCCGGGTATGCCGCTCCAGCAGAATGCCACGCAGATAAGTCCCTGTCCGTATCTGCCCAGATAGAACTTGTGTCCGCCCAGACCGCCGAACACGATGGCAAGCACACCTGCCTCGTTTTTGTTCTTCGTCCTGAACTTCTGCATGACGAATATCATCAGCGTCACGAAAATCAGTATCATCTGAGGTATCAGCGTTTCAAGCACAGGGTAGATGCCCAGCACGTTCAGCACATCGTTGAACGGTATTATCGCCTGCAACCAATCGGGTGAGGTCATGTCTATGACGTCGCCCTCGATGAGCTCCTTGATGCCCGCACCCAGAAAGCTTATGGACATTATGAACATCAGTATGCTGGTGCCCAGGAAGAAAGGTCTGATGGGCAGCTTCACACTGAGGAACCTGATGCAGAGGAACACCACCGCCAGCACGATGCAGCCCACTCCGAAGCCGCCCCAGACGTAGCTCATGCTCTTTGCATCGTTGAGCAGAGGCTGATAGAAAAGTATGACCTCTGCGCCCTCACGGAACACCGCAAGGAAGGCTGTGAACGCCAGTGTGAACACACTGCCTGTCTCGGCGGACATCTTCACCTGATCGTCAATGTACTTGTTCCAGGTATCGGCTTCCGCCTTTGATACCATCCAGTTGCTGACATAG
>CAMNMO010000328.1 GCA_946544695.1 uncultured Ruminococcus sp.
ATGAGGAGACTGCCCCCTATGAATATAACTCTCATTACATCATGAGAAATCAGCTCATGGCGCCTTTCCTGGGATACAAAATGAATTAAACTATCTATGAAAACAACAATGCCCCGAAACGTTCAAACAAACATTTCGGGGCATTATTATATTACTTGTCTTTGATGAGTTTCATGGTGCTGAAAACGCTGACCATAAGATTGACCATCATTCCGCTCAGCAGTGCGAGCCACGGAACATACTGTGCACGGGTGAAGGCTTCCTGTCCCTGTGAACCGATTATCCTCGAAACTGCATCATCTGCACCGTAAGCGGCAAGCAGCAGCGAAAGCCCGAACCTGAGATTCATAAGGCAGATCACTATGTTTGCAATGTAGACAAGGCTTTTTCCCAGTGAACCCAGACTGTCCTCATGCTTGTATGCAGACACACCCATCGCTGCACATACACAGCAGGAAGCCAGGTATATCATAAACACTGCGAACACAGCCGTTGTAAGCACTTTGCTGCCTGTTTCGACTATCCTGTTCATGCATAAAAACAGCACAGCAGTGAAACATGCTGAGATTATCGAACAAACGATACTCCACTTGCACATACGTTTCACATGTTCGCCAAGCTTGGGATTTTTTATTGTTATAGGCATTTAGTTGTCCTCCGTTATCGTTATTCTGACTCTGCCGATCTTCTGGTCGTCCTGCATCTTTATCTCCATCTCAAACGGCGGAGAGAAAACACATTCGCCTTCTTCGGGTATCCTGTCCAGAAGTTCCATTATCCAGCCGCCGACAGAGTGCCTTTCGGTTTCTATCGCTTTTTCATCAAGACCTGCACGTTCAAGAAAATCAGACACAGACAATTCAGCTGACACCTCAAAGCAATTCTCAGATATCCTTACGAATGAGGTGTCCTCCTCGTCGCTTTCGTCGTATATCTCGCCTACGAGTTCCTCGATGATATCTTCAAGCGTGCATATTCCTGCCGTACCGCCGTACTGATCCAGCACAACTGCCATGTGTACTTTTTCCTTCTGCATCGTCTGGAGAGTCTCAGAAATTTTCCTGCTTTCGGTAATGTATATCGGTTCGTTGAGTATCCTTCTGATATCCTTTTTGCCTTTTGATACATACATCTCGAAAAAATCAGCCTGATGGATCACGCCTATTATATGGTCGATATCCTTTTCATACACAGGCAGTCTCGAATATTTTGTTTTAAGGAACAGTTCCTTGATCTCCTCGATATCGTCCTCAACATCTACCGCCGCAACACTGACACGGGGCACGAATATGCTGTTTATGGTTATCTCGTCAAAGTCCAGTGCCGACCTCACAAGATCGGATTCCTGTTCTTCAAGAACGCCTTCGTCCTCTATTTCTTCTATTATATATTTGAGTTCTTCCTCTGTTACGGAAGGTGATTCGTCTTTTGATCCCACAAGCTTGACAACTAACTTCTTTATGCCTGTGAATATCCATATCAGTGGTGTTATGATAAACATGAAAGCCGAAAGCGGTGCAGCCATAAAGACCGAGAATTTTTCTGAATTTTCCTTAGCCAGACTTTTAGGCAGTATCTCACCGAATATAAGCACAAGCACTGTCATTACAGCAGTTGCTATACCAACGCTGCCCGAACCGAATTTTTCTGTGAAAAACACAGTTGCCAGTGCAGACGAAGCTATGTTCACCACATTGTTGCCTATCAGTATGGCAGTCAGCGCCTTGTCAAAATCATCGCATATCTTCAAAGCCTTTGCAGCGCTTTTGCTGCCGCCGTCAGCCATTTTTTTCAGCCTTATCCTGTTGCATGAGGAAAAAGCAGTCTCAGTAGCCGAGCATACTGCCGAAAGCATCAGCAGTAATGCTATCAAAGCTATGTCCATATAAAAATATATCATCCTTTCGATAAAGTGATATGAATATCATAACACATATTCTTAATAAATGCAAGTGTATATGCAGATATTCTGCATAAAAAACGGGTGCTGCATAAGCACCCGTAAAAAACTATTGGTTTATCTCTTTTGCTATCTGGTCCAAAGATACTCCGCCTACAACTATAAGCACCACCACAAGGATAATGCCCAGCAGCACAAGTATCAGCTGAGCCTTTGCGAAATTCTTAGCTGACTGATCTCTCGAAGTAAGCATTATCAGCTGACCTATCAGCGGGAATAACGAGCACAGCAGCATCCAGCCTATCCAGCCCATGACGCTTGTGGGCGGGGCATAAGGCGCTGAATTCGGCACAGAATAAGCTTGCTGCTGATATGGCTGTGCATAAGGCTGATTGTAAGTCTGGCTGTAACCGCTGCCGTTGGCAGGGTAGACCTGATTGTAATTATCCAGTACAGCACCGCAATTGACACAGTTTGTCACGTTGTCATTATTGGTCGTACCGCAGCTTGAACAGTATTTTGGCATAATATGACCTCCTTAAAATCTACCACCTATATTCATATTATTATAGTAGCTGTTATTAATCATAAAATAGCTGTATTTTCTTCCAATTAATTATAGCACATAATGATCACTTTTTCAATAGTATATTGCAGTATTTTTAATATTTAGTTTCGGTATACTGCGTTTTGAAAACGTTTTATAAGTCAGAATTTGTCACTTGATGCAATTGAGCGTAAGATATAGTCTGTAAAATTGTGTTTAATGACGAATTTAAGAGGCGTCAGAAAAAATATATTGACATTATTTTAATAATATTATATAATATCATCAAGCAGGATAAAAACAACCTGCACTTTTAAGGAGGAGATCAACAATGAATGATTTTATGACAGTATTATCCTATTCTTCTAACAACGGTGCTTCGGGCGCTTCGCTGATAGTCAGCCTGATACCCAGCCTTGCAATGGGTGTTGTATGGGGCTTTGTTGCAAAGAAAATCTGTGAGAACAAGGGTTATTACGGCAGTGATAACAAGGGCTTCCTGTGGGGCTTTTTTCTGGGACTCATCGGTGTTATCGTATGTGCTTGCAAAAAGAACATCAGCACTATGAACAACATGTATCAGAACCCCAATATGTACCAGAATCCCAACATGTATCAGAACGGCTATAACCAGAACAACTACAACGGCGCATACAATCCCAACCAGCAGAACAATGCAGGTTATGACCCCAACGGTGCGCAGAACGGTTACGTTGACCTGACAAAGCAGAACGCAGGTAACGGCAACAACAACAATTACTACAATCAGTAAAAAAATCACTGCGGAGCTCAAAAAGCTCCGCAGTTTTATTTTTGTATGAAACAAGCACCTACTTTTGAGGGTAGGTGCTTTTGGCTATTTTGCTGTTTATCCGTAGATTCTTCCAGCATCTGGGTCTAGGTCATCCCAAGTATCATCTGGCTCGAATATATCTCCTTCACCGCCGTTGTTATTGTTGCCACTGCCATTATCACCAGTCGCATCGCTGCCCTCATCACCCAAAAGCTTTATACTTTTAACATGTGCGGCTATCAGG
>CAMNMO010000329.1 GCA_946544695.1 uncultured Ruminococcus sp.
TTAGGTTCGGGCGGATTCGGACTTTCTTTGGCTATCATGTGCGACAATGCAGGTCATGATGTTACTGTATGGAGCAAATTTCAGGACGAGATAGATACCATCAACCGCACAGGCGAGCTGAAAAGCAAGCTCCCGGGGGTGCTGGTAAACAAGACTATCAAGCTGACCACCGACATCTCTGCGGCTAAGGGCAAGGATATGGTCATTGTGGGCATACCCTCCAATTTCGTCAGGGAGGTCTGCGAGGAAGCCGCACCCTACATCGACAAGAACACCATCATCGTCAATACGGCAAAGGGTCTTGAAGCAGGCAGCCTTAAAACCATGACTCAGGTGGAAAAGGAATGCTTCCCCGACAATATCGTGGCACTGCTTACAGGACCTTCACATGCTGAGGAAGTGGCAAGGGGCATACCCACCACAGTCTGCACCGCCTGCGAGGACAGGGAAGCTGCGGGATTCATTCAGCAGACTTTGTCCAACAACACATTCAGGGTTTATGTGAATGACGATGTTATGGGCTGCGAGATAGGCGGTTCGCTGAAAAACGTCATCGCATTGGCTGCGGGCGTCTGCGACGGTCTGGGGCTTGGCGACAATACAAAGGCTGCCCTGATGACAAGAGGTATCCGTGAGATAGCAAGGCTTGGAATGGCAATGGGCGCTGACAGGGATACTTTTGCGGGTCTCAGCGGCATAGGCGACCTGATAGTTACATGCTGTTCGATGCACAGCCGCAACAGGCGTGCAGGCATACTTATAGGCAAGGGCACCGATCCTGCGGAAGCTGTGCGTCAGGTGGGCACGGTAGAAGGCTACACCTGCACAAAGAACGCTTATGAACTGGCGCAGAAGATAGGCGTTGAGATGCCCATAACCGAAGAACTTGCTAAGGTGCTGTTTGAAGGCGCACCTGTCGGTGAAAGCATAAAGAAGCTGATGGGCAGACCTTCCAAGAACGAGACCGAAAGCCAGTTCCTCAGCTGACGGAGGTGCGGTATGCTTAAAAAGTATAATCTCAGGACTGAAAGAGAAGGACTGTATAATATCACGAGCTATGTCCGCCAGACGCTGAATGAGTCAGGCGTGGAGGACGGCATTGCAGTGGTTTTCTGCCCGCATACGACTGCGGCTATAACCATAAATGAGAACGCCGACCCCGATGTGCAGACAGACCTTTTGTTCGCACTGGACAAGACTTATCCCGACAGACCTCAGTTCAAACATCTGGAGGGCAATTCGTCCGCACACCTGAAATCAAGCTGTGTGGGCGCTTCCGAAACTGTCATCATAGATGACGGCAGACTTCTGCTGGGAACATGGCAGGGCATCTACTTTGCCGAATTCGACGGTCCCAGACAGAGGACATTCTATGTAAAGATCATCAAGGCGTGAATCCGACTGATACATACTGACTGCGGAGAATAAAACACTCCGCAGTTTTTTTCTAAGAAATTTGTGAAAACCCTTTACAAGAGAAGAAAAATATAGTATAATTTTATTGTGAGTAATTATGCATTGAAGTGCAGAAACTATTTGTTAAGGAGTGTTATTTATGGGTGCCAAGTATAAGCGTATCCTTCTGAAACTCAGCGGTGAAGCGCTGGCAGGGGATAAGAAGATAGGTCTTGACTATGAGATAATCAATACCTTAGGCAAAAGCATCAAGAAGGTCGTAGATGCAGGCGTTGAGGTGGGTATCGTCGTTGGCGGCGGTAATTTCTGGAGAGGCCGTTCCAGCGGCGCTATGGACAGAACAAGGGCTGACCATATCGGTATGCTCGCCACTGCCATGAACGCACTGGCTGTGGCTGACGGTCTTGAAAACTGCGGTATGGAGGTAAGAGTGCAGACTGCCATCTCTATGCCACAGGTAGCTGAACCTTATATACGCAACAAGGCGATGCGCCATTTTGAAAAGGGCAGAGTGTGCATCTTCGGCTGCGGCACAGGCAACCCCTTCTTCTCCACCGATACCGCTGCTGCACTGAGGGCGGCTGAGATAGAAGCTGATATCTTCCTCAAGGCAACTATGGTGGACGGCGTTTATGACAAGGACCCCCATAAATACTCCGATGCTGTCAAGTATGATTCGCTGACATTCAACGAGGTACTTGAAAAGGGCTTGCAGGTAATGGATTCCACCGCAGCGGCACTTTGCAAGGATAATAACATTCCCGTACTGGTATTCGATCTGGCAAGACCCGATAACATCTACGACGCTTGCATGGGCAAAAATGTGGGCACACTGGTCGTGGCTGAATAAATAACGAAAGGATGATAGATCATGCAGGAGATCAAGAATAAGGCTAAGGAAAAAATGGAGAAGTCGGTAAACGTTATGCTTTCCGATTTTGCTGCTATAAGAGCTGGCAGGGCTAATCCCGCTGTTCTGGATAAGGTCAGGGTAGAGTATTACGGCGCTCCCACTCCCATCAACCAGATGGCTGCTATAAGCGTTGCTGAGGCAAGGATACTGGTCATCACTCCCTGGGACAAGAGCACACTCAAGTCCATCGAGAAGGCTATACAGGCTTCCGATATCGGCATAAATCCCCAGAATGACGGACAGACCATCAGACTCATCTTCCCCCAGCTGACTGAGGACAGACGTAAGGAGATAGTTAAGGACGTCAAGAAGGGCGGCGAGGAATGCAAGGTCGCAGTACGCTCCATCAGACGTGACGCTATCGAAAAGATAAAGGCTAAGAAGAAGAACAACGAGATCACTGAGGACGAGCAGAAGGACGGCGAGGAAGCTATCCAGAAGCTGACTGACAAGTTCGTCAAGGAGATCGACGGTCACGTTGCCGAGAAGGAAAAAGAGATACTCTCTATCTAAGGTGACAGATGGCTAAGAAAGTAAGCTGCTTGGGTGCGGATCTGATCCCGCCCGCCCATGTCGGCGTGATAATGGACGGCAACGGCAGATGGGCTAAAAAGCGTGGTCTGCCCAGAAAGTTCGGACACCGTGAGGGTGCCAAGACTTTTCGTACCATCACTAGGCATGCCAAGGCAGTGGGCATTGATTATATCACATACTATGCTTTTTCCACCGAGAACTGGAAACGTCCAAAAGACGAGGTGGAAGCGATAATGGACCTCTTTGAAAAGTATCTTGACGAGGTCAAGGACTTCATCGAGGAAAATATCCGTATCAGGTTCATCGGGGACAGGTCGGTGCTCAGACCCTCATTGCAGGCTAAAATGCTTGACACTGAGGAGACCTCGAAGGACTTCGATGCGATGACACTGGTGCTCGCCATAAATTACGGCGGGCGTGATGAGATCTGCCACAGCGTGAAAACACTGGCAGAAAAGGTCAGGAAAGGTGAACTTGATCCCTCTGATATCACCGAGGATATGATAGAGAGAAATCTCTACACCGAGGAGATACCGCCCCTTGATCTGGTCATAAGACCCAGCGGGGAACAGAGGCTTTCAAACTTTATGATATGGCAGGGGG
>CAMNMO010000330.1 GCA_946544695.1 uncultured Ruminococcus sp.
CAGGACCTGCGTACAGCAGAGAACGTTGCTATGCAGTCCATACCTATGCTGAAAACTATGGAGTTCTCAAACTACAACCTGGTAAGAAAGATAAACTCCGCATTCATCATCACACTGCCTATCTTCAAGCAGGCACTGGCACAGGCTATACTGCTGAAAAGACAGAAGATACAGGCAGAGTCTATGGCAGCCCTCGACCAGAAGACCAACGAGCTGCTGCTGAAAAATGCGCATAATACAGTTGAGCAGTCCAAGATGACCGCAAGACTGGCTTCGGGCAGCTCTATCCAGATAGAGACCCTGGAGAACACTTGGAAGACCATCATGAACGGTATCGAGGAGACCCGTGGCATCGAGGCAGAAGCACGCAAGAAGCGCCAGGAAGACAAGGTCAGACTGGAAGCTATCAAGCAGGATTTCAAGGCGCACTATGATGTGCCCAAGAATAAGTAAGCTGTCTGTAAAGTGCAACCGTTAGTTGCGAAAGTTCCACTGTTTGTCGCTGGACAAGTGCGGAAATTTCTGCTATAATTGCAATTACAGAAAGATAAATGGGGCAAGACCCCGAAAATAGGCAGCAATGCCAAATGTATAATTAAGGAGGAACATTATTATGCCGATCAATCTTAGCAAGGGACAGAAAGTTAGCTTAACAAAGGGTAACCCCGGACTGAAAAATATCATGGTAGGTCTGGGCTGGGACGTAAATGCGTTCGATTCAGGTGTTGATTTCGACCTGGATACTGCTGCATTCATGGTAGATGACAGCGGCAGATGCCCCAGCGAGAAGGAGTTCATTTTCTACGGCAATCTCGAGCACACCAGCGGTTCTGTAAAGCACATGGGTGATAACCTGACAGGCGGCGGTGACGGAGATGACGAGCAGATCATGATCGACCTGAGCCTGATCCCTCAGAATATATCCAAGATAGCATTTACTGTTACCATCTATGACGCTGACAACAGAAGACAGAACTTCGGTCAGGTCTCCAACTCCTTCGTTCGTATCGTTGACCAGGCTACTGGCGAGGAGATCATCAGATATGATCTGGGTGAGGACTTCTCCATCGAGACTGCCATCGTTGTTGGTGAGCTGTACAGAAATAACAATGAGTGGAAGTTCAATGCGATAGGCAGCGGCTTCCAGGGAGGACTGGCAGCACTTTGCAGCCACTACGGTATCGACGCTGAGTAAGGAGCATTTGCTATGTCAATTAGTTTGCAGAAAGGACAGAAAGTCAGTCTCTCAAAGGAGAGCGCAGGGCTTTCAAAGGTCATTGTCGGTCTTGGCTGGGACGAGGCTTTCAAGCAGCAGCCCCAGGCTAAGCAGGGCGGATTCTTCTCGGGCATATTCGGTTCGGGAAACAACACATCGGGCGGTATGCAGTCAATAGGCGGCGATACCATAGACTGTGATGCATCTGCTTTCATGCTTCAGGGCGGCAGACTGGTCAATAAAAATGATATCATCTATTACGGCAATCTCCGCCATGCATCAGGTACAGTTGTCCACATGGGCGATAACCTGACAGGCGCAGGTGAGGGCGATGACGAGCAGATCGTTGTAGATCTTGACAAGATACCGCCCCAGTATGACAGGATAGTTGTTACTGTAAACATCTACCACGCTTTACAGAAGAACCAGCATTTCGGTATGATACAGAATGCCTTCATCAGACTGGTAGATGCCAGAAACAACAAGGAGATATGCAGGTATAATCTGACAGAGAGCTATCCAGGTATCACTGCAATGGTATTCGGTGAGATCTACCGCCATAACGGTGAGTGGAAGTTCAATGCTATCGGTCAGGGTACCAATGACGGCAGTATTTCCGATGTTGCCAAGAGATACGCAGGTATGTGATACCTATATTTATAGCAAGCGTTTTTTGGGCGGCTTTGAGTCCGCTGAATGACAGCGGTTTGCTGTAAGAATGAGAAAACAGGAGAACTGCGGCTTTTGCCGCTGCTTCTCCTTATTTTCTGAAATTTTTTAGTCAATATAATGACGCTTATTTGTAAGGGAGTTTATTATTTATGGATCTAAAAGGTTTGACCTCGAAACAGGTCGAAGAATCTCGTGCCAAAAACGGCTCAAATGCCATACCCGAAGCTGAGCCTACCACGTTCCTGAAGGAATTTCTTGAGACCTTCGGTGACCCGATGATAAAGATACTGCTGGCTATCGCAGCACTGATGATAGTAATGGCTATCTTTGGTCTGGCTGAACCTTATGAGCCTATCGGTACTATCGTTGCAGTCCTGATAGTTGCTTTTGTTTCGGCAAAGACCAATGTTGCAAGTGACCAGAAGTATATCGAACTTAAAGAAAGCGCTGAGAAGGATAAGTGTAAAGCTATCCGTGACGGTGCGACCAATGTTATCGAAGTCGATGATGTTGTTGTCGGTGACCTGATACTGCTCCAGTCGGGCGATAAGATACCCGCTGACGGCGTACTGGTGCACGGTAATATCAAGGTCGATAACTCAGCACTTAACGGTGAGGCTGAGGAATGCAAGAAGACCGCTGCTGAGGAAGGCTTTGAAATGCCCTCCGATATCACAGGCGATACCTTCGTTGATGACCATTCACTGTTCAGAGGTGCTGTCTGTATCGACGGCGAGGGTTACCTCGATGTAAGAAACGTCGGCCTCAAGACCATGATGGGTAAGATGGCTGAGGAAATGAATGAGGAAGAACCTGATTCGCCTCTGAAAGTCAAGCTGGCTAAGCTGGCACACCAGATATCTGTATTTGGTTATGTATCAGCTATAATCATAGCTATCGTTTATATCATCTACTTTATTATCAAAGCAGGCGGTCCTGCTGATTTCTTCTCACAGAACATTTCCGATATAATCAAGAAGATCGTTGACGGTGTTTCCATCGCTATCCTGATCGTTGTATGTGCAGTACCCGAAGGTCTGCCGCTGATGATCTCACTGGTACTTATGCAGAACACCAGCAAGATGCTTGACCATAACGTACTGGTTCGTAAGGCTGTCGGCATCGAGACCGCAGGTTCGCTGAACGTGCTGTTCTCCGATAAGACAGGTACCATCACTAAGGGTAAGCTGGAAGTTGTTGAATTCTTCACTGCTGACGGCAATGTTATCCCTAACGACCAACTTGCAGACCATAAGCAGGTAAAGACCCTGCTCGATATCTCCATCGGCAAGAATACACAGTCACTGTTCGACGGCAGCCATAATGTCATCGGCGGTAACTTTACAGATCAGGCACTGATGCATTTCATCGGTGAAGCTGACTTCAATGCACTGAAAGAAAATACCGACTATGAAGTCACCACTTATCAGGGCTTCAACTCAGCTAATAAGTTCAGCCAGTCCAGGATCGACAAGCTGGGCAAGACCTTCTACAAGGGTGCCCCCGAGAGACTGCTGGCTAAGGCTACCAAGTACCTTGACGCTGACGGCAATATCAAGGATA
>CAMNMO010000331.1 GCA_946544695.1 uncultured Ruminococcus sp.
GGTTTCTTTTAATGATATCTATACCAAAGATAACAGCATCAGGAGGACTGTCTCGGAATATGTTACCGAGAATTTCCCCATGAACCGAAACTGGAGATCTATGTATACAAATATCATGGTGTTTTCGGGAAGAAAGCGTTTCGGCAACACCTATTACACAGGTGAAAGGCTTCTCAGGCTTGATACTGATACTGCTGATAACACCATAGAAAATGTAGCTTACATAAATGAACTTGCTGCCAATACCGATACGCCTATATACATGATGCTTGCACCAAACGCCGCAGGTGTTTACGGTGCTGACCTGCCTGACATGTTCGATGATAAAGACCAGCGTGAAAAGATAAATGAAGCATATATGCAGCTTGACAGAAGGATAGCTTCGATAGATGCATTTTATCCGCTGTATTCTGCAAGAGATGAATATGTGTATTATCGTACAAAAGACCTCTGGACAAGCTTCGGCGCTTACTATGCATATACCGAATCCACATCGAAGCTTGGCTTTTCGCCTGTAACACTTGATAATTACGATCAGGAATATGCAGTATCGGGATTTTACGGTGATCTTTATGATAACGTCATTATCGGCAGCATTGAACCTGACAGGATAAATATTTTCCGCTCGAAGTATCAGAGTCCTGTTACCGAAGTCGATATGTTCAACGGCAGCGAAGTAAAGCAGGCTGAATCAGTCTACTTCAAGTCTACTTTGAAGGGAAGCGATAAGACTGATATTTTTCTGCTTGGAGACAGATATATCAAGACAGATATCTATACCAACAGCGAAACTGATAATGATCTGCTTATCATCAAGGGCAGCTTTGCCAATACGATAGTTCCTTTTTATACAGCCCATTACAGACGAATAACAATGGTAGATCCCAAAAAACTCAAAGAAAACGATCTTGATCTGACAGATGTCGTGGACCTTAATGAGTATGACCAAATACTGGTATTGTTTGACATAGACAGCTTTTCTGCTGCAAGATATTTTGATGCGTTAAAATAGTACTTGCAATCTGTCGGAAAGTGTGCTATAATTAAACAGTATGTGTTGCTCGGATATGAGCCGTTATGACAGAAAGGAAGTTTTTTATGGCTAATGTCTACAATAACTTTAATCTTATCGATCTTAATGATCTGCCTGTAAAGTGGTGGGAAAAGCTTCTCGATAAGGCACATGATATCATGGCTGACCCCTCGGCTTATGCTGAAAGCTGCAAAGGACGGATCATGGGTACGCTTTTTTATGAGCCTTCAACCAGAACACAGATGTCTTTCCAGACTGCTATGCTTCGTCTGGGCGGTACTATCATAGGCTTTGATAATCCTGCTACTTCGTCTGTGGCTAAGGGTGAGAACATAAAAGATACGACCAAGATCGTTTCGGGTTATGCGGACATAATGGTCATGAGGCACCCTGTTGCGGGTTCGGTCAAAGCGGCAGCACTTACTGCTGACTGCCCTGTTATCAATGCAGGCGACGGCGGTCATCTTCACCCCACACAGACCCTTACAGATCTTCTCACACTCAAAGAAGAAAAGGGCACACTGGAAGGGCTGTGCATAGGACTTTGCGGCGATCTTAAAAACGGAAGGACCGTACATTCGCTGATAAAGGCAATGTCATGTTTCAAGGGGACAAGCTTTGTGCTTATCTCGACACCCGAACTTGCACTGCCTGCATATATCAAAGATGTTCTTTCCGCAGGCGGTCACCCTTATAAAGAGGTATCGAGCCTTGATGATGCGGTGGGTATGCTTGATGTACTTTACATGACAAGGATACAGCGTGAGAGATTTGCAAGTCTCGAAGAATATGAAAAGCAAAAGGGCTGCTACATACTTGATAAGAAGAAAATGTCAAAGGCAAAGGAGAATATGATAGTTCTTCACCCTCTGCCAAGAGTTGATGAGATAGCTATTGAGGTCGATGATGACCCGAGAGCAATGTATTTCAAGCAGGCTAAGTACGGCATGTATGTCAGGATGGCACTGATACTGACCATGCTTGATGAGAACGACATTAAAGTGCCGCTGATGACAGGCAGTGTGCATAAGCATCAGTCCTGTTCAAATCCTCTGTGCATAACACATAAGGAAACTTATCTCCCGCATTATTTCAGGGGAGACAGCACTATGCTGGAATGTGAGTATTGTGATGAAAGGACGCTTGTGGAATAATGCAGCGTATACCATCTGACGGGAGCTGTACCGATGTATAAAATGACAGATGAGGAGTTCTATGAAGTATACGGTCGTATGCCGAGAAGAACTCCGCCTAAGAAAAAGAAAGTTAAGATCTACTGGGGCAGGATAATCATTGCACTTATAATACTTGTGCTGATCATCTTTGGCATAGTGAAGCTTGTCATGCTGATAGTCGGCAAAGTCAAGGGCAACAGCGATGAGAAAAAGGATACCTCATCGGCTGCTGTGGTCAACAGTGAAGATGATTACTATGCTGAACCCCAAAATAAGGAAGCAGATGCTGAATATCAGGATATAGAGCTTACGGTATGTATAGATGCTGCACACGGCGGATTCGATAAAGGCACCGAGGGCAGCGGCAGACTTGAAAAGGACGATACGCTCAATATAGCCAACGCATTGAAGGAACATCTTGAAAGCTATGGCGTTAAGGTAATAATGACCAGAACAGATGACAGCTTTATCTCTGTTGAGGACAGAGCGGCAGCTGCAAACGATCAGGGTGCCGATCTGATGATCTCGATACACCGCAGCAGCACTGATGTTGCAGACAGTGATATACACGGGTTTGAAGCATGGATAAATAATGCCGAGCCTGAAATGGATAAAGCTTTTGCAAGGCATATAATGACTAAGCTTGAAGAGATAGGCATATCTGAAAACAAGGGAGTGCGCAAGGGATATGACGGCGACAAGGCAGTCAACTATCCGATAAATGAGCTGACTAAGATGCCCAGCGTGCTGCTTGATATGGGATATGTTACCAGTAGCATCGATAACCAGCTGCTTGATGCCAATCTTGAAGCTTATGCAAGGGCGATAGGCAACGGTGTTATCGAAAGTGCAGTTGAGCAGGGAATAATCGAGGAAAGCGGCAAGAGGATAAAAGAAGGTCAGCTTATCTCAGACAAGCCTGCGGTGACTGTCAAGACTGAAGAGCCACAGCCTGATGAAAGCTCTGAAGAAGACACCGAACAAGGTGAGGAGTCCGAAGCTGAGGAAGAAAATGTTTATAACGAATGGGAACAGTACACCGATGAGGGTGCTGAACAGCAGGAGCAGGACGATCAGCAGGCGGCTGACGATTATGTTTATACCGATGATGGTATGGGTTACTACACTGAACCAATGATGACAGAATGATCTTTTTCCGACATCGCAGCTGCGGTGTCGGATTTTTATGCACGGAAATCAATTTTGACAAAACAAAGCTGTATTTTGTGTATTCTCCCCCGC
>CAMNMO010000332.1 GCA_946544695.1 uncultured Ruminococcus sp.
CCGTGGAAATCCGACCCGCCTGTCCCCAGCAGGTCATGTTCCTCAGCAAACTTTTTCAGCGCCTGCTGCTGTATCTCGGTGGCTGAGGTGTGGAAGCACTCTATGCCGTCCAGCTTGCCTGCCGCTGTCAGTTCCTTCATAAGCTCGATATTGCCGAACATGTGCGGGTGTGCCAGCACAGCCACGCCCTTTGAAGAATGTATCAGGTCAAGCACGAAGTTGACATCGGGGTATTCTCTGGTAACAAGGCATTCGCCCCTGGGGTAAGAGAACAGCCTGTCATTCACCGAACCGTAAAACTCGGTGGCATAGCCGTAGCTTATCAGCGCCCTCATTATATGAGACTTATATATGCTCTTTGAACCCTTGCAGTACTTCATCACCGCATCACGGGGAATGGGGTAGCGCTCCATTACCTTATCTATCATTTCCTTAGCGCACTCTGTCCTTATCCTGCATGATTTCAGGCACAGTCCCTCAAGTCTGTTGGGCTTCTGGGGGGCGTAGCAGAGTATGTGCACCTTTTCATTCCTTTTTTTATCCCAGGCAGAAAGCTCGACTGCCTGAATGATCTTGATGCCATAGCGGTCACCCAGTATCTGGGCACGGCTGGTAGATGACAGTGTGTCATGGTCAGTAATGGCAAGAATATCCAGTCCCATACGCTTAGCCTGAGCGATAACTTCCTCTATGCCGAGGGAACCGTCTGACAGGGTCGTATGACAGTGCAGATCACCGATCATTGTAGTGAACCTCCAAATACAAAATAGCGTTCGGTAATTTGTAACAGTAAACGACATACAGTCTGCGGCATGGTCGTGGCAGGTAAGTTATTGAATAACGCTTACTGTAATATAGTACCGACCGTATAATTATACCACATTTATTCAGATTTTGCAAGTAAATTTGAGAAATTTCCACAAAGAACCGCTCGTTAAAGCTATACTGCACAAAACGGACCTGTCATATTTGTATGTTTCGTACAGCAAAACGGGCGGAAACGGGCTGTGCCGGCATTTCGGGCAAAAAAGGACAGTCTGCGGCAAAAGGGAAGGGTGCGTTTTATTTCATGACGGTATGCCTGCGTTTTATTCGCCCGTGAATGCAAGGTGTGCACAAGCTGTTGACTTTTGGGTATCTCTTGGTTATAATAATGACAGTTCAGGCGCTTGAAGATAAAAGAACAAAAGGAGGCGGTGTGATGAAGGTCAGGCTGATGGTAAGTGAAGAAAACTATAACAGTATATACAGTCAGCTGACAGCGATGGGGGTCGAGGTGGCAGATGATGCGAAACTCATACTCAGCGAGAACAATGTATACGTAAAACATCTGATCGGCAGACGTGGTGAGGAGATATTCAGGCTGGACGTAAAGACCATAACCCATATAGAAAGCTTCTCACATGATATCATCGCATACAGCGGCGGGGAAGAATACAAACTTTCGGAAAGACTCCGCCGTCTGGAAGAGATACTTGATCCCAAAGAATTTATAAGAGTGAGCAATTCAGCGATAGTTGCGGCGTCACATATAAAGAGCATACGTCCCGCATTCACCCAGAAATTCGTGCTCACCCTTACAGACGGCAGCAAGGTGGACGTTACCAGAACTTACTACTATATTTTCAAAGAATTCTTTGGTATCTGACAAAGGAAAGGAGATATAACTATGAATATAGCATCAGGGATAATCATCGTTATAGTGATGGCGCTTTTCGTGCCTGCGACAACAGTGGCTATATACCTTATATTCTACCGCAGAAGGATAAACAAGCGGCTTGCGGACGGAAAAGTCAGCGGCAAGCCTATGATGTCGCCGCTTGCATTTTTCGTTGTTACTTTTATATGTGTGACAGCGGCGGCATTTCTGATAATAGCATTCCTGAGCTACTTCCTGTGGGCGAACGTGAAGTCGGTCGGGCGTGTCGGTACAGACGGCTTTGACGGTGCCGTGCCTGCAAGCATGAGGATGCTGCACGAGGAGGAACTGAACGACAGCCCGTTTAGCGGCTACACAGCGGGGGGCGAGCTGAAGGGCTATGAAAAATATGAGACAACGAACGGAGATGTTACATTCTATTATTATATGGTAGAAAACAGCATGCAGGGCGTTCTGCCGAGACTGATGGTATGCCCCGTGTGCGACAAGGAGCAGGAATATCCTATGGTGGATATGCATGCAAATTTCAAATACGGCAGTAAAGAAACGGATTGGTCCTGTTCGGCAGGAAACGGTGTACTTTACGCTATCGACTGTGACGGCTTTGAAGGCACAATGGTCATGACGTTTTGCTGTTTCTCACAGGAACAGGAAGAAATGGTGAACGAACCCGGACAGCTCTATGACGAAGAATTTATGAAAAAGGCGGCTTACAGCGGCAGGCTTGAGCTTGATATGGCATACCCCGAGCCCGAAGAATGACCGCCGCAAAACAGGATATAACATATCGGGTCACGCAGTGCGGGTGCTGTGTGACCCGATATTTCTGCGTGACAATAAACAATGCGGGAATGATAAAAAATGTATAATTCATCTCATTCGGTCAAAACTAAGGTCAGCGGACTTCATTCCTCCTTACCCGATGAAGCCGAAATATCTGTTCAAAGAAAGGATATATGATCTATGAGCAATTTTATGACCGAATCGAAGCTTGGCAAAAAACTTGGCACTAAAGGCATTTACATCACGATGGGCGCTTGTCTCATCGCACTGGCAGGGGCTGGTGCGGCTGCCTACAACAAGGCGATGGACGAACTTGACAACACCATCACGATGGACGTGCCCCGTGCCGTTGAACAGGCAGACAACAAGACCGAAGGCGTGAAAAAGCCCGATGAAAGTTCGTCTGCGGCGGAGGCAGTGAAGCCTGCGGAAAGTTCGGAACCTAAGGACGAGTCGTCCTCCATGAGATCGGACGATATAAAAACACAGCCCAACATCATGCCTGTTAACGGCGATATAATTGCTCCGTTTTCGGCAGGCGAACTGGTAAAGGACGAGACGCTGGGAGTCTGGCGCACGCATGACGGCATCGACATCAAGGCGGATACAGGCACGCCTGTCAAGGCGATGAACAAGGGCACGGTGGTGGAGATAAAGGAAGACCCTCTGTGGGGCAACTGCATAACCATCGATCACGGCAGCGGCATCACAGGGTATTATTATTCACTTTCAAAAGCCATGAACGTCACACAGGGCGACAAGGTCAGTGCGGGGCAGATAATAGGTGCAGTGGGCGACACTGCCGAGTGTGAAGCCGCCGAACTTCCGCACCTGCATTTCGGCTTGAAGAGAAACAACAGCTGGATAGACCCCATAGAGTTTATCGGTTTAAAGACCTCCAAATAGCATTTCTCAGATCCCCCATAATATAAAAGCGGCGCTGCACATTTTAAATGCAGCGCCGTCGTACTTATTTTAA
>CAMNMO010000333.1 GCA_946544695.1 uncultured Ruminococcus sp.
ACAAGGCATTTGGCAGGACGAACAATGTGTGGACGATAGGGTTCATAACAAACGTCGCATACACGTTTATGCCCAATGTTGCGTGGCGGCATTTTGCCCCATATTGCGGGTTTTACCGCATGTCATGACAATGCAACGCAGTCCGTTAACATGGCGGGGGCAAGCCCCCGCCCTACAATTGGGGTTGCTGTTCTTACCCTATCACGCCTGTTTGCTGTTCTCTTTTTACCGAGCGTGCCACGACCGTCGAAAGACGCTCCGCTGTTTCGACTGGTGGACGCACAGTTCGGTCATACGCAGAATGTTTGTGCGTTTATTTTTCATTTTGCAGACGCACGTTTTTTCTGCGAACTGTGCGTCTTGGCATGGCTTGGACGTTTGCTTTGCTATTGCTTTTTCTTGTCAGGGCTTGGACGTTTTGGCTGCTAGTTTTCAGTTTGTGTCTACGTCGCTTTTGCACCTTGACCGAGAGGCGCTGCCTCTCGTGCTCTCCGCAAGCCTGCTGGCGCCAGGCTTGACCGGGCGCTTTTATTCGTCCCCATTTCGCTATTTTTGCTCCCTCAGTCTGCTCTGTTGGCTCGCTTTGCTTTTTCCAATTTGAGAACTTCTCTCAAATGTAAAAAATATGTTAAACTCTTTTGCCGTCGTTGACACCGACGCTCACCTGTGCTATAATATAAAATTGATATTTACTCTCAGTTTGTTTGGAGGTGTATACCCATTGGCTAAGTATAATACTGTTCAAAAAGGCGAATTGCTTGACTTCCTCTCCCGCCATAAGTCCGCTGCCTTCACCGTTAAAGAGATCGCCGATCTCATGAAGGCTGATGCGGATATCCCTAAACCACCAGGAGAAAGTACCGTTTACAGGCTTATCAAAGAACTCGTTGAGTCGGGCGAAGTCAAACGCACCGTCCGTGGCAACAGCCGTACTTTCGTTTATCAGCTGACTGACGGCGAAAGCTGCCACCATCATCTTCACATGAAATGTATCAACTGCGGCAAGCTTTATCACATGGACGATGACGCCAGCCGTGCACTGGTCGAACGTATATTAAAGGTTGACAGCTTTGAGATAGACAGCAGCGCTGTGCTGCCAGGCAAGTGCGGTGACTGTCGGGGCGGAAATTGATCTGATCGGACTATGGAGTCCTGCGGAGGGATATATGAAACTTAAACACACGCTTTGCGCACTTGCCTGCGCAGCTGCCATCGGACTTGCTTCCTGCGGCAGCGGAATGAATATTGCAGAAAGCTCGGCGGTCAACAACGGCGAACTGAGCATAGTATGCACAACTTTTTCCTGCTATGACTGGACCCGTGAACTACTGGGCGACAGGGTCGATGATGTTCAGCTGACCTATTTACTTGACAGCGGTGCCGACCTGCACAGCTATCAGCCATCGGCGGCTGACATGGTGAAGATATCGGGCTGTGACGTATTCATATACGTGGGCGGCGAGAGCGAACACTGGGCTGAAGATGCGCTGAAAGAAGCTTCCAACAAAAATATGAAAGCACTGAAGCTGCTCGATGCAGACGGTATCAGCGCAAAGGAAGAAGAAGTAAAAGAGGGCATGCAGGCGGACGATGACGAGGACGAGGGCGGCGAGCCTGAGTTTGATGAGCATGTATGGTTATCTGTGAAGAATGCGCAGGTGCTGTGCAGGGACATCAGCGAGACGTTGAGCGAAGCAGACCCCGAGCACAGTGATGAATACCGTGCGAACTGCGAAGCTTATGAAGACAAACTGAGTGAGCTTGACGAACGTTTCAGTGAAGCTGCAAAGGGTGATATCACGCTGATATTCGGTGACAGATTTCCTTTCAGGTATCTGTGTGACGATTACGGTATAGACTACTATGCGGCATTTGCAGGGTGTTCGGCTGAGACAGAAGCCAGCTTTGAGACGGTGGCTTTTCTGGCAAAAAAAGCAGACGAAGTCGGCACTGACACGATTTACACGATAGAAAACAGTGACGGCAAGATAGCACAGGCTATCATCAGCAACACGAAAAATAAGGATCAGAAAACAGTCGTTATGAACTCATTGCAGTCGGTCGACGGTGAGCAGATAAAGAACGGTGCGACATATCTGAAGCTGATGGAAGAAAATCTGGGGGCATTGGGATAAAAGCAATGGCTTGACCGTGCACTTGTTTCTTCGGCATGACCTGTACGTTTGTCTGCCGATATTGATCTTTCTCGCATCGCATTTTTAAGGAGCTTATCATGGGAAAACAGTTGGAATGTAAAAATTGTACTCTCGGGTATGAAGGTGTGCCCGTTACCGAAGGCATCAACTTCACGGTCAACAGCGGCGACCACCTGTGCATACTCGGTGAGAACGGCTCGGGTAAAAGTACCCTCGTCAAAGCCCTTCTCGGTCTGAGACCTGTCATGAAGGGTGAGATCGACTGGGCTGAGATAAAACAGGGTGAGATAGGTTATCTGCCTCAGCAGACTGTGGTACAGAAGGACTTCCCCGCTTCCGTCAGGGAGATCGTTCTCTCGGGCTGTCTCGGGAAGGGCGGCTTTCACCCATTTTATCGCAAAGAAGATAAGGAACTTGCCGCCAAAGCTATGGAAAGGCTGGGCATAACCGATCTGGAAAAACGCTGCTATCGTGAACTTTCGGGCGGTCAGCAGCAGCGTGTGCTGCTTGCCCGTGCCCTGTGTGCCGCAGGCAAGATACTTCTGCTTGATGAACCTGTAACGGGTCTTGACCCCAAAGCACAGAACGACCTCTACGAACTCATCGACAAGCTGAACAAATCGGGCGTGACCATAATCATGGTCTCACACGATATCCACGCTGCCGTAAAATACGCAAGCCATGTTCTCCACATCGGCAGCAAAAAACAGCTGTTCTTCGGCACAAAAGATGATTACGTGAACAGCCGTCTCGGACAAAGCTTTATTCTCAGCGAGGAGGGCGATGACAATGAATAAACTCGCTTTAACGATGTATGCCGCCGACAATGCTGATGTGTTTGAAACACTGCGATACTATTTCACCTTCCCTTTCGTGCGCTATGCGCTGATAGTCGGGCTGCTGATAGCACTGTGTTCTTCCCTGCTGGGCGTGACACTGGTGCTTAAAAGGTTCTCGTTCATCGGCGACGGACTTTCACACGTTGCTTTCGGTGCTATGGCGATCTCCACCGTGCTGTCTGTCACACTCAAACAGTTCTCACACGGCGATAACTTCTTCGCAAGACTGCTTGACGACACCAACGGCATGATAATTATACTGCCTGTCACGCTGCTTTCGGCGGTGTTGCTGCTGCGCACGGGTCAGAATACGAAGATCAAGGGCGATGCGGTGATCGCAATGATCTCGGTGGGGGCGCTGGCACTGGGCTACATGCTGCTGAACCTGTTCCCTGCATCGGCAAATGTGGCGGG
>CAMNMO010000334.1 GCA_946544695.1 uncultured Ruminococcus sp.
TGCCTTTTCAGTGCCGTCATCGGAGACTATCAGCGCCGCAAGGCATTTCAGCTCGTCATCATCGAACTCGTCTGTCAGCACCGTCACCTTTTCGTTGACAGGCAGGTTCCCCGCCTCGTCATTGGTCACGCCGTCAAAAGCGATGGTCAGCGTATATCCGCTTTTTTCCAGCGCTTCGGTGAACGCCTTGTTCTCCAGCAGTGCCCTGAAGCCCTTGAAAAACTCAGTCTCGGTAAACACCGCTGCTTCCTGTGCTTCATAGCGTGCAAGTATCAGAAGCAGCTTGTCCTCGCCCGAGATATCGTGCAGCCTGTCATAAGACGTCAGACCCGTCAGCCGCAGCACATCGGTGTTCTCATAGCCGTACTCAGGCTTTTTCAGTTCGTCGATATACTCCCCTGTTCCGCAGAAATACAGCCTCACGTTGTCACGAAGCCTGCTGTGCCCGATGAGTGTGGGCATATCATCTTCGCTGTTTTGCAGCATTATGACATTCTTCCTGCTGTTTCTGCCAAGTGTTGACTGCGCCTGCGGCACTGTGCCCAGGTTCGTGATATCCGCATACGGCTTTGTGGTGATGTACACCTGCGCATTCAGGTATATCAGCTTGTGCAGCAGCGAACCTTTATACAAAGGCTTGTAGCCGTCAGCTATCAGCCTTGCGGACGCTTCGCTGTCCCTGTCGGTCAGATAGTAGCAGTAAAGTTCATCATGTCTGGTCATGGCATAGCGGAACATATCCTCAGCCGCACCGCCGCCTGCGGAAGTATCATCAGCGAACAGCCATATATTCTTCCCCCTGAACCAGAACTGTGTGCTGCTGTATGCAGCCCTCAGCCCGAAGGGTACCCCATCACGTCCCGAAGCTGCCACATTCTCCCGAAAGCGTCTGCGCTGTTCCTTTTCTGTCATCTGCTGAGTTATCAGTCTGCCGCCCTCTGCGGTCGCACAGATATCGCCTGTCAGCCTGTAAAAGCTGCCGCTGCTGTCATCAAGCAGCCTTGATCTCAGCTGCCCGCTGTACTCCTGCTTTATCTCATACCTGCACCCCTTGAACAGCATGAAAAATCTCAGTTCTGCATAATCCTCACATACGGGCATGGTAACGTGAAAGCTTTTTTCCTGCGATATCTCTTTGCCGAACAGTGTGTGCTTTTCGCCCTTGCCGTCGTAGGTAAGGCGGTATTCCCTGCCCGCATATTCTGCGATCAGCTTGGTCTTGCGCTGATTGAACACATCATCGAACCTGCCGTCTATCTCCAGTTCATTCTTGCGGCAGTTTATCAGGTCGATGCGGATAACAAGGCTTGTGCTGTCAAAGATGACTATATCCTTCTGTACAGCGTAAAGGGTCGAACGGTCATAGTTCATATCCGTATAGTAATGGTCACGCCCGTGCTTCAAACCAAGCAGTATGCGCTTGTCCTCTATAAAGCAGACAGGCAGGCAGTCCCCGTAGATGCCGCACAGCACCTTGTCCTCAACAGGTCTCAGTGCGGCTGTCAGCTTTTCTGTGACTATGCTGCGTTCTTCCTCGGGGAAATCAGCAAGCATTCTGCCGTAGTCTATCCTGCGCATGACCTCCGCCGTGACATGGTGTTGCAAAAACAGCGGCAGTCTGCCGTCCTTGCCCTTGCAGCTTTCCTCAACGGGCAGCAGGCACTTGTCAAAGACCTCGGTGTGCCACACTGCGGTCCCGGCTTCGGGCGGTAAGCTTTCAGCGTCCTCATAGCATTTTTCCTGCTTCGCAAGCATGACCGTCAGTCCGCTGTCATACCAGAACTTTCGGCAGTCATTCAGCATAAGCAGCATGTTCTTGCGCTCGGCATACCTGCCTGCTTCCACCTCAAAGGGGTGTTCAGCAAGATAAGCAGTCCTCGCAGCCACGCCCTCGCAGCTGTCGGGGTATGCGCAGAAAACCTTATCCAGTTCAAGCACGCCCTTCGGCAGACTTCTCTCCTTAGGCAGCGTTTCACGCCCGCTTACCACACGGTATCCGCAGGCAAAGTTCAGTTCACTGTTTTCTTCAAGCGCAGCTATCAGTCTCGGGAAATATCCCGTGTCCACCTTAGTGCCCGCCCGCATGACTGTGCAGAATTCGGCATTTGCGTATTTTACGAAGGTGTTCAGCAGTTCAGCCTCGCTTTTGCCGCCGATATTTATAAATGCGGTCATGCCGAAGGCAGCCGCCCTTTCAAGGTACAGCTTTTTCCTGTTCTCATCGGTCAGGTCGCCCGCTATGATAAGGAAGATATCCTTTACCTGTTCGCCCGACTGTGCAGCGATGTTTGCCACCGTTTCCAGCGCAACACGGTCAGAGCTGCCCGTTATCAGCAACACGGATAGCTTCATATCAATGCCCCTTTCCGCCGAATATCTCACTTATTATCCTGTCTGTCGCCCTGCCGTCACAGGCTGACAGATGGTACTGCACGCAGTCCTCCAGTTCATCAGCGGTGCGCAGCGCAAGTTCGCTGAATATGGCTTCTCCCAGTTCGTCGGCAGTCTGTGCCACTGTTGTTGGGAATGAATAATAGTCAACATAAAAGCCACGCTCGGTGTCGAACTTAGCAAGGTCGGGCGCAAAGAACACGAAGGGCTTGCGGTAAAGCAGCCAGTCGAACAGAACGCTTGAATAATCCGTGACCAGTATGTCCGCCGCTGCGAAAATGCTTTCTGTGGGAAAACCGTCAGATGGCTGAAGATGGGGGTGCAGCTTCTTTACCAGATACCAGCCCTTTTCCTTGCAGACCTGCTCAATGGTCTCCTCACCGACCACGTAGGGTTCGGCTGCATTGCCACGGAAGGTAGGCGCCCAGAGGACTACCGTTTTGCCGACGGCATCGGGGTGTGCCTTGAAAAATTTCTCACGGCACATATCGTTGTACTTTTTGCTGTAATAGATATCCGTCCTGCTGACGCCCAGCGCTTTCACCTTTTCGGGTGACTGATGACATGATGACGCCATGACAGGTTCAACACAGGGTGCGCTGACTGTCCAGAGGTCATAGCCGCCGAACACTTCGCCCTTGTAGAACTTGGGCACGCAGTCCTCGGAATCATAGCCTGCCTTTTTCAGCAGACCGCAGGAATGCCACAGCTGTGTCACAAAAGTCTCGGGACGCTTTTTGCAGCTTGATACAGGCAGGAATGTGTCACAGATAAACACATACTCAGCCCTGCCGAAAGCCATCATAAAGTCGATGATGAACCGCACAAGTTCACCTTTGCCGCACTTGCCGAAATCCAGATAGAATTCCTTGACATGCACACCGTCAAGTGCAGCCACCTTTTTGCGCATAACACGCATGCTGAACGGGCAGCTGTCATGGTGGGCATCTGCAAATATCACCAGGCCACGCTGCACCCTGCCCCTTGAAAAGATGAAATATATGAAAGGTAGCAGCA
>CAMNMO010000335.1 GCA_946544695.1 uncultured Ruminococcus sp.
CTGCCGCAAGTGTGTAAGAATGAGCGTTACCGACACAGGTGTGCTTTCAAGGGTGCTGGACAGCATGAACATCGACTACAAGATACTCGATGACAAGACAGCTGATGTGTTCGCACAGCTGAACTTCACACAGATGGCACTGACCCTTTCAAAAGAGGGCTGCGAGATAATCACTATGGAAGAAAAGGACGAGAGCCTCGAAAGCTTCTACATTTCACTGGTGGGAGGGGAAGAATGATGATAAATCTGCTTGCAACGGGATATTCAAAGCTTTTCAGGAATCTGGCTTTCAGGGTATGCCTGATAGTTATGACAGTGATACCAATGTTCCTGACCTCTGTGGCGGTAATGAGATCATCACCCGCTGCGGGACCCCTCAACGGCATATACAACACGGGCATGATGTTCATAGGTCTGCTGACAGGCGGTTTCGTTTCGGTCTTCATATCGCAGGATTACATGGAAAAGACCATCAACAACAAGATAATGGCAGGCTATTCCAGGACCGCCATATACCTTTCAGACCTCATCGTGACCATCACGGGTACACTGATAATGCAGCTGACCTGCATCGTGGCTTCATCGCTGATAGCCATACCTTGCAGGGGCATGTACAACGACTCATTCAGCAGGGGCATAGGCACACAGCTGATAATCTTCTGCGTCATATCGGTATACGCTGCACTGGTGCTGCTGATATGCACCATCATAAACTCAAAGTCCTACGCTGTGGCAGCTTCGATGATAGCTATGATACTTATGCTTATCGCAGGTATAGCTGTGTATGACATGGTGGCAGGCAAGAACGATGCACCTGCTGCACAGACAGAGATCACCACTGAGGTCAAGGTCGCAGAAAAGCTTTCATTCGTGCTGCCCCAGAGCCAGATGTATGTGGTGATGGACAAGGGGCTGACTGCCAAGACCGCTAAGATGATAGGCTTTGATGTGATATCCGTAACGGTAATGTCACTGGCGGGGTTACTGATATTCAAGAGAAAAGATATAAAATAACAAATATCACCTATAAAACAAAAGTGAGGATAATAAAATGAAAAGCATTTTCAGAGCATACTGCACAAGATTGTTCAGAAATATATTCTACATTCTTGGTTTAGCCATAGCATTCGCACTGACCTACCGTTTCACACAAAACGGCAGCAGCATGGGACTTTTGCACCGCAAGATCACCGACTTTGATTATTCACTGCTGGCAAGTCTCGGTATACCCGCATTCTTCTCGGTATTCACACCGCTGTTTTTAAGTGCGGAACACAAGGGCGGAGCATTCCGCAACAAGCTTATCTGCGGCAAAACCAGGAACCAGATATACTTTGCCACACTGCTTACCATGATACTTGCGATGCTTATAATGACCGCCGTATGGACAGCAGGCGCACTGCTTGCAGCTTCTACCAAGCCCGCTGCTGAGGTCATCGTGATGAGCATTATCAAGGTCGTTCTGTACAACACCGCTGCACTTTCATATCTGGTATACATCGCACTTACCATTACAAACGAGGCTGCTGTTACTGCCATAGAGTTCATGTCTTTCCAGTTCTCATTCTTCGCAGTGATGATGCTCCAGATGATAATGGGCGCTGTTTCGGACGGTGCGGGAAAAGTCATGGCTTACATTATAAACCTCATACCCGTCGGACAGTGGATGAGCATTTCAGCAATAAGCGATGACAGCGTGCATATCTCATCTGCCGCACAGCTTGGACTGTCGGTATTGCTGATAACACTGATGACCGTTTACGGCACCCACGCATTTGGCAAAAGAGACCTTAAATAGATACGGCACGGCTCACAGCATGCAAAAGGCTGTGGGCTTATCGCCTTATATCATACATTGATTACCACGAAAGGAAAAGCCTATGATATACGCTCTGCTGTGTGCTGTTATAGCGGCACTCATCATCAAGATAATAGTTATGAAAAAAGCCGCAAGGGATATAAACGAACAGTTTGCACAGAAACTCAGTGATGAGACAAACACGCTCATCGCCCTTGATACTGTGGACAAGGATATGAAAAAACTGGCAAGCGGTATAAACGATTCGCTGAAAAAACTCAGAGAGGAACACAACAGGTATGTGTGCGGCGATGCCGAATTAAAAGCTGCCATAACCAACATATCCCACGACCTGAGAACTCCCCTGACGGCGATATGCGGTTATCTGGAGGTAATGAAAAAAAGCAGGCTTGACGAACAGACCGCTAAATATCTGGAGATAATAAACGGCAGGGCTGAACTTATGAAACAGCTGACAGAGGAACTTTTCCGCTACTCGGTGATACTGTCATCAGACGGCAGCGAGGAGACTGAGGAACTGGCGGTAAACGGTGTGCTGGAGGACTGCATAATGGGCTATTACGCCGCCTTCACCGAACGTGGCATAACGCCCGAGATAAAGCTGACCGAAGAAAAGGTGGTGCGTCAGGTCAACAAGAACAACCTTGCAAGGACCTTCAACAACCTTATGAACAATGCCTTGAAATACAGCGACGGCGACATGTACATAAGCCTTTCTTCAGACGGCGAGATAATTTTCTCAAACACCGCTGCGGGGCTGACGAAGCTTCAGGTGGAAAGGCTGTTCGACAGGTTCTATACTGTCAGGGAAGCACGCAATTCAACAGGACTCGGCTTGTCCATCGCAAGGACCTTCGTGGAACAGATGAACGGCAGCATCAGCGCCGAACTTTCGGGCAGCAGGCTGATCATCAGGATAAAGCTGTAAATTATATTAAACGACATAAATTTCAAAACATTCAGCGCTCACAGCCACAAAAATCATAGCGTCTGCGAGTGCTGAATGTAGAAATAAAAATGTCGTTTACCATAACTTGAGATAAAAATAAGCTGTGCGGCAAAACATGCTGCACAGCTTATTTATGTCTGTCTCATTCTATCCCACGCCACCAGCGTTCGTGGAAGTTTTCGGAGTTTTCAAGCGACATGCTTTCGCACAGTTTTGGCGTGATGACCTCTGTGCCTTCGGCTTCACAGGCGGCAGTGATACGTTCGGGCGAGTCGTCCCAGCCGTGGTCCGAAAGCACGAATGCGCCCCAGTGTATGGGCATTACCGCCTTTGCACCCAGTGTTTCTGCCGCAATTGCGCTTTCTTCGGGGAACATGTGCCAGTAGTGCCAGTTGTCGTTATACTGACCGCTGTCGGGCATGAACAGGTCAAAGTCACCGAAGCGTTCATGTATCTTTTCAAAATGTGCGCCATAGCCTGTGTCGCTGCTTTCAAGCACCTGATGGCAGGCATCTTTAAGCACCCACGAACAGAACAGCGTATTCTGCTGATCGTCGAGCGCCCTGCCCGACTTATGATTTGCGGGAGTGCAGTAGATCTCCACTCCGCCGATATCGACACATTCCCACCATG
>CAMNMO010000336.1 GCA_946544695.1 uncultured Ruminococcus sp.
ATTACAGAGAAATGATAGTTTTCAGGACAAAGTCGGGGGATATCACCTATTGGCGTAAAATGGATATCGACCTATCCGTTACCGCCGCCGACCCCGACAGCCTGAAAAGGCAGCTTGATGACGGCGATTTTGTAAAGCTGAGAAATTATATCCTCGCCCGAAAAGCCTGAACCGATTTTTTATTGAGCGTTCACGCAGTATACACATTCACAGGTTATGATTGATGTGGGTGATACTGTACCGTCACGACGAATGCGGACGGTCATAATTATAAAGAACAAGGAGTGAAGATCATGGCAAAGATACTTATAGTTGACGATGAAGCTAAGATACGTATGATAATCAAGGAGTATGCCGAATTCGAGGGCTACGAGACAGCTGAGGCTGAGGACGGCATGGAAGCTGTCGATATGGTAAAGAAAGAGGACTTCGATATCATCGTGATGGATATAATGATGCCCAGACTTGACGGCTATTCTGCCTGCAAGGAGATACAGAAGATAAAGAAAGTTCCCGTTATCATGCTCTCTGCAAGAGGTGAGGAGTATGATAAGCTGTTCGGCTTTGAGATAGGCATAGATGACTACATGGTAAAGCCATTCTCGCCAAAGGAGCTTATGGCAAGGATAAGGGCGGTGCTCAACCGTGCCAACGCTTCGCAGAAGACAGAGGATATCATCAGGTATCAGGGACTTGAAATAAACTTTACCGCAAGGGAAGTGAAGATAGACGGCGAAAAGGTCAGCATGACCCCGAAGGAGTACGACCTGCTGTTCTATCTGGTAAGGAACATGAACATCGCACTGTCGAGAGAAAAGCTGCTTGAGGAGGTATGGGGCTTTGACTTCTACGGCGACGACAGAACGATAGATACCCACATAAAGATGCTCAGAAACTCACTGGGTCCGTACCGCAACCTGATAGTCACCCTGAGAGGAATGGGATACAAGTTTGAAAAGATCCAGTAAAAAGCGCAGGGGCATAAAGGTATTCATCAAGGATACGTTCAAGGGCAGGCGTGGCATACAGACCTACGTCTGGCTTTACTGCATGGCGCTGGTCGTGCTGATACTGGTGACTGTCTGGCTGTTACAGTACGTATTTTTGTACAACTATTACCGTTCTGCGAAGATAAGCAGTATAGGCGGTGAAGCTAACCGCATAATACAGGCTTACGGTACGCCCGAACAGGGTCATATAAACCGCACGATCGCTTACGAGAACAGCCTGTGTATAGTCATCACCGATGAGGACGGCAACCCGCTGACCTCTGAGAACAATCTGGGCGCCTATTCACGTCTCTATGACGATATCGAGAACAATTACTCGATGTACATCTACAAGCTGAAAAGCGAGCTGGAAAAGGCAGATGACAACTGCTACACGGTGACCTTTGACAACGATGACCTTGAAGTCAAAGAGATGATATACTGTGCCAAGATATATGTGGACGAAGCCCCCGAGCAGGCATACCTGTTCATAGAATGCACGGTGGAGCCCATAGACTCAACGGTAATGATAATACGTGAACAGCTGATGTACGTGAACATAATACTGTTTGAGCTTGCTGTGATAATCTCGGTGTTCATATCCACAAGGGTATCACGACCTATAGTCGATATAACCAAAACAGCCAAGCGCTTTGGCGAGGGCGACTTCGATGTCAACTTCGAGGGTAAGGGATACAGGGAAGTCGAACAGCTGGCAAAGGTGCTCAACGATACCAAGAACGAGATACGAAAGGTGAGCGACCTCAGGCGTGACCTGATAGGCAATGTCTCCCACGACCTGCGCACGCCGCTGACAATGGTCAAGGCTTATGCCGAGATGATACGTGACCTTTCGGGCGACAACCCTGTGAAGCGAAACGAGCATATTCAGGTCATTATAGATGAAGCGGACAGGCTCAGCAACCTGGTAAACAACCTGCTGGAGCTTTCAAAGCTGGAAAGCGGCAATATGGAGCTTAACCTGAAAAAGTTCTCCATCGTTGACAAGATCAACGACTGCATGACAAGGTATCAGCTGGTCATCGAACAGAACGGCTATGACATGAAGTATGAAGCTGATAAGGACAGGGAAGTCACCGCTGACCCCGACAAGCTGGATCAGGTCATTTACAACTTCATCAACAACGCTATCAACTACACGGGCGAAAACAAGGTCATCAGGATAAAGCAGATAAATACTGAGAGATCTGTGCGCATCGAAGTCAGCGATAACGGCAAGGGCATTGCAAAGGATCTGCTGCCTAAGGTGTTCGACAGATATTACCGTGATGCCAAAGTCAAGCGTGATGTGGTGGGCACGGGACTGGGTCTTGCGATATGCAAGGAGATACTCAGGTGTCACAACTTTCCGTTTGGTGTAAGGTCTGAGGAAGGCAAGGGCTCGACCTTCTGGTTTGAGATACCGAACAAGGTCACGAAGGAAAATTCTCCGAAAAATTCAGCTAAAGATTCAGCCTCAGAAAAGGAAGATAAATAGCTTTTAAGGACAGCGCACAGCTTGCAGCTGTCCTTTTTTGTGCTGAATTGTTCCATTTATGGCAGAATCAACTATATTACACTGATTTCTTTGTGAAAAAATGCCCTTGTATTTGTGATGGAAATGTGATAAAATAGTGATATAGAATAAAGAGTTGAGGGAAAAGTATGCCCGCAGACAAGTGTGAAGGAGTGATGCAGTATGATGAAAAAGAAGATGGCAGCTATGCTGATCTCTGCTGCACTGCTTTGCACGGGTACTGTCGGTACTGCGTGGGCAGACAGCACTGATAATGCAGGCACAGGTGAGAAAGCCGTGGTCGCACAGGATACCAACCCGAATACGGGTGCTGTCACACTGGCAACCGTAAGCGTGGCGCTGGCAGGCTGTGTGGCGCTGGTTTTCAAGAAAAGGAAGTAAATTTACATAGCAAGGGTCTCCGCAGGTCATGGGCTTGCGGGGACTTTTTGCGTATTGACATAATGGCATAAAAAAGACTCTTTCCGCTTTCGCAGAAAGAGCCTTGTTTATCAGCTTGTATAAATATTTATTACTTGTCAGCAATAACATCTATGCCGGGCAGTACCTTGCCTTCCAGATACTCCAGAGAAGCGCCGCCGCCTGTTGAGATGTGGCTCATCTTGTCAGCGAAGCCCAGCTGTATAACTGCTGCTGCAGAATCGCCGCCGCCGATGATGGTGGTAGCATCTGTCTCAGCCAGTGCCTTAGCAACAGCGATAGTACCTGCTGCCAGTGTGGGGTTCTCGAATACGCCCATAGGTCCGTTCCATACTACGGTCTTTGCAGACTTGACAGCATCACCGAACAGAGCCTGAGTCTTGGTACCGATATCCAGACCTTCCTTGTCAGCAGGGATCTTGTCGGAATCAACGATCTCTACCTCAAC
>CAMNMO010000337.1 GCA_946544695.1 uncultured Ruminococcus sp.
TTATCCAGCATTTCCTTAGCATTAACTAACATTTTGAATACCTCCATATTTTGAATTGACAGACCCTGCCCTCCGCCATACCTTTTACGGCTGACAAAGCAGCAGCGCCCAGAGTTTTTGCCTTAATTATTATACATCATATCAGTGAAGATTTCAAGGGGATTTGCCCGATTTAACATTCTGTCTATATTTTCTTAATACAGTTAGTTAAAACTAATCAGAGCGCTGTTATTCTGCAAGGAACATATTCAGCATATAGTAGCTTGCTTTATCCCCAAGAATAAAGAACGTCGATGGGTCATGCGGGTCAAACACCACCCTGACACTGTCGCCGTCTTTCAAAGACATTCTGCGACCGTCCAGATAGTTGTGATAGGTCTTTGAATACACCTTGCCGTCAGCCTTGTACCTTATTATCGGCTTATAGGATACCCTGCCGTCGGGGATAGACTTGTAGGCACGCACAGCAGCTTCTGTAAGTGTCACTTTACTGTGGTACTTCATTGTCCTGTCAAAACCGTCACGCTCGAGTTCATAAGTCCTTGCTGTTTCAAACCCTATGACCTTGCCGACCACCACTAGCCCACGTTCGGCACACAGGTCCAGTTTTTTCTCATTGCTCACAGGAAACAGACTGAACATTAAAACACCTCGCACATTTTAATTTTTTTCCAGCTCCGCACCAAACTGTACACCGTGTCCCTGCCACAAACTATGGATCAAACCTCATACATCTTTATCACCTTGCGTGCGACCTCAAGCTTGGTGCAGCGCAGATCCATCGCCTGCTTTTCGATGTATCGGTGCGCCTGCTGTTCGGTGAAGCCCAGATACTGCATCAATGCCAGCTTAGCTCGGTTCACCAGACGTATCTCCTCCAGCTTTTTCTGAAGCTTGATATTCTCCGACCTTATGCCCAGCATACGCTTTCTTGCGGCTGCTGCGAATCTCATGGCACGGTAGAATATCTCCCTGTTCAGCGGCTTTGAGATGACCAGCGCACCGTAGTCCTCAACACTGTCTGCCACCTCATCTGAAATATCACTCTTGACCAGCAGCACACACATGGCATCAGACGATGAATAGGTGAACTCAGCCAGTTCCATGCCGTGTTCATCGGGCAGCGGGCAGCTGACAACCATCATATCGAAATCCTGTTCGGCAACACTGCGCCTTGCCTCACGTCCTGTTGAAGCACTTGAAAACTTCACTCCGGGAAAAATCTCTTTCAGCTGATTTATCAGTGCTGCCACATGCTTGTCATTTCCCGCAGCTATCAGTATTCTGTCCAAAATTTCTCCCTCCTTAAAGAGCTGTTCGCCCTTGATTTTTTATAACTATCCCAAAAGCGGTCATCTGAAATGTTTATCCTGTATCTCCCTGACCGTCTGCGGGGTGATGCTGACTTCCGTATCAACAAACGGTTTCTCAATGCGCAGTTTTTTGTCAGCCGAGTATATATAGTAAACGACATATTTATTTCTACATTCAGCGCTCGCAGACGCTATGATTTTTGTGGCTGTGACCGTCCTTGACCCTTGCGTACCGGTAGTAGACTTCCCCGTTATAAACGAAACGCCGCCTGCCTTTTTTCGCCGTCACAGCTGTGTTAAGTCCTGCTGAGTGCCCTGCACGAAATGTCCGTGTGCGCCCATATTACATCTGCGGTCAAGCGGCAGCAGATACATCAAAGTCATGAATATCACAGGTATCAGCTGTAACAGCAGCACCGAAACGAAGCAGCCCAGATGTGTTATTATAAGGCTTGCGACCGTACCTATGACCGCACACGCCCCCGGAAATACAGCGCATATATTGAACTCTTTCTTGCTGACAGACCACGCTTTACGCAGACTTATCCTTGTCAGCAGCGCCACCACAAGGGAAGCTATCAGCATCACTCCGACAATACATACAAGTATCACAGTTAGGACGACCCACAGCAGCGGGTTGCAGTCCCTGATAAAAAACAATGAAAATCCGGGATCCTTCTCACCTATCGTGCCCACAGTCATTACCTGAAGATCCATAAAAACACTCACAGCAGTTGTGCTTAAAAATTGCAGGAAGCCTGCGGCTGCCATGAATATCCCCACTCTTGCCTTTGATACTGTCGGGGCTTGCTGAGCTTGAAAATTGTCGTACATTTTGTTCTCCTTATATTACTACATAGTATAGAAGTATCTTACTGTCTCAAACATCTCTTTGTCTTCGCATTCGGCATACTCCTTAGCCTCCTGTTCTTTTTCGCCGAGAACGTGTTCTATAAGGTTCTCGGGAAGTCTGTCACTGAGAAATGTGCTGTTTCTTGCGGCTTCTATGGCTTCTTCAAGCGATGAAGGCAGCTTCTCGGTCAATTCCTCTATATTGTCGGGCGAAAGGTCGGTGGCTGAACAAAGTTCGGTGCCCGCAAGCGCACCCTCAAGTGCGGCATATATGACCAGTCCCAGCGCAAAATACGGGTTGCAGGTGTTATCGGGTGAACGCAGTATCATCGCATTCTCATCGGTATTTATCATGGGCACCCTTATAAGCTGTGCAAAGTTCTCATGTGACCATGTTATATACTTAGGTGCACGGGAATTGCCCAGTCTGCTGTAAGAACTTGCCGTAGAATCGAGGAACAGCGTTATCTCCCTTACACGTTCAAGAATGCCCGCTATCATCGACTTTGCTTCACTGCCCAGTTCATCTCTGCGGGGGGTGAAGATATTCTCTGTGCCCTTCATGCACAGAAGCATTATGTGCAGACCCGAACCGGGACGGTCACACAGCGGCTTTGGCATGAAAGTTGCATACAGTCCGTTGCGGTCAGCCACAGATTTTACCACGTTCTTGAATGTCACCAGATTGTCCGCTGCATTGAGCGGATTTGAGTACTGGAAATCTATCTCATTCTGTCCCGGTCCGCTCTCATGGCGTGAACTTTCGGGGTATATATCCATCTGTTCCAGCGTCAGGCAGATATCACGGCGCAGGTTCTCGCCCTTGTCGGCAGGGGCGATATCACAGTAGCCCGCATGGTCGTGGGGTATCTTGGTGATATGACCGTTATCATTCTTCTCGAACACATAGAACTCGCAGGATGTGCCTATCTTAAAATTATATCCTTTGCTGCGTGCATACTCGACCGCATTTTTCAGGAAAGTCCTGCCGTCGCCTTCAAACACGGTACCGTCGGCATACTTTATGGTGCAGAAGAACCTCACGACCCTGCCCTGCTGAGGTCTCCACGGCAGCAGCGCAAGCGTATCGGGGTCGGGGAAAAGCAGCAGATCGGTGCTTGAAAAATTCATGAAACCGCTCAGCTTTGAAGCGTCAAACAGCAGACCCTTATTGAATATCTTAGGCAGTTCCGATGCGGGCACCGAAATACTTTT
>CAMNMO010000338.1 GCA_946544695.1 uncultured Ruminococcus sp.
TTCGGCAGCTTATGAAGTAGTCAGGTTTTTTGTTGACGGAGGCTTCGCCGCACGTCGTTCCGCAAGGGCAGAATAGCTGAATAGAGATATTTTACTTGATAAATTGTATATATTAACAGTTAAGCCGCCTCAATATTAGGGCGGCTTAATTAGTTGGGTAAAAAATTGTCTTATTAATCAATGAATTTCTAAAATTATCTTGACATCTATGATGAAATTGTGTATAATGGATACATATATAATACAGGTCCGGGCGAGGTGCGCCATCGTGAAATTCCTGCCTGCGAAAGCGGGTCGGAGAGCCTGTATTAGTATTCGGCCGTAATGAAAGGGTTCGGTCGTGGCATATTCTGAATCGGTGTCTTGTGTGGTTCTCGGACCGTTCTCTGAGGGCTGTGGTCTTGGCGTAAGCGAAGATCAAATGCAAAAGGGGAGATAGCTTGCACTATGAATGAAGGAGCGGGACAGGTCAGGACATGATTCGGAGAGAAATTTTGTAGAGGAGTGAGAGAAAAGTATGGTAAGAAAACCTTTTAAACAGGGTCGCAGCATCAGCGGTAAAAAGCGTTTGCTTTCGGGACTGACCGCAGGTCTGCTGGCTGCAACGACAGTTGTCAGCTCTTTCCCTGTCGCATCGGTTTTCGGTGATGCAGACAGCACATCAAAGGTCGATCTCGGCACATTTACCTATGCCACCGAGAAAAACCTCGGAAGTGCTAACAAGTATGCAGCATTCGGCTATGCATACTATCAGCCAAACCACATGGAAGGAACGTTCGCATGTTACAACTTCCATCCTCATGGTCAGGCTTTTGGTACGACAGGGAATGTTGTAAATTATGTTGATCCCGGTGAGAATTACATCTACATCGGCGGAAGCATAGGAAATCCGGATGATTCATCGACTATCGATGAGATCCAGATGTTCACCCAGACCAACGGTATGGAAGGTGACATGCTCTGGAACATGATAATCCCTGACAACGTTATCATTGACAGGTCAGTCAACAACGGCAACGGTGTAAGACTTATCGATTCTAACGGCTATCAGAGCGGTGACTTCAATGAGATGAAGAACCTTGCCAAGAATGTTTATCATCAGAGCGAGGTCACCTATAACATCGACTTCCTGGATGCTCTGATGTCACTGAAGGAATACCAGGATTACTGGGCAGGCGTGGATACTTCCGACAGAACGTTGGTTACACTTCCCGATCCTTCGGAGGATCCCAACAATGCAAAGATCGTTATCGAGTGCGTTGAGGGCGGTAACGTTGTTACTATCCCTGCTGAGACACTCAAGAACGTGAAGGTCGAGATCAAGGGCAAAGACGATATCACTGATTATTCACTGGTGATAAATGTACTTGACCCCCAGGACGGCGATGTTTTCGGCGGAAGCATGGGTGCTATCACCATTGACGGAGAGAAGGATCTTTACGGTGCTCAGGGCGGCAAACTGCTGTTCAATGTTCTCGGCGAGGGCGGCGATACATACACATTCAGTAAGCTGGATCAGGGCGCAATACTTGCACCCGAGTCGGAGATACTGATCCATGATGGTTCGCACAACGGTTCTGTAATGGCTTTTGTTGTTGAGAATGACAACTGCCAGATACACCAGAACGGTTTCAGACAGAAGGACATCGACGGTCCTTCGGAGTCAAATGTTTATTTCAGCAAGAAGGCTATCAGCGGTAAGGATGAACTGAAGGGTGCAAGACTTTCAATATCTTCTGCTGACGGTACAGATGTTGACTGGGCTGAGGTCATAAGGGCTACTTCGATCGTTGCCCCCGGTGTTGATCCTATCGGCGGCGGTACGACCGAGCCCACAGGTATCACCTGGCTTTCGGGCGATAAGGAAAGACTTATAGTCGGTCTTCCCAACGGCACTTATGCGCTGAAGGAAACAGGTGCTGACAACGATGGCAATGTTACCATCGACGGCACCGTATACAAGGTAATTGAATCCACACTGTATTTCACAGTTGATGAAGGCAAGCTGGTCGGAGCTGCAGGCGATGCGCTCAAGACCTCAGGCAAGACTATTGACGGCGGCTACTTTGAGGCTGATAAGGACGAAAGACTTATCACCGTTAATGATGCTGAGGCTAAGACCGAAGAGCTGACCGATGTCAAGCTGAGCAAGGTAAGCACAGGCGGCGATGAAGTTCCCGGTGCTAAGCTGCAGCTGACAGGTAAGAACACTGACGGCGAAGACGTAGTATTCACTGCTGACAACTTTGATGTGAATTCCGCTAAGGACGGCAAGATCTCTGCTGACGGCAAGACCATAAGCTGGACATCTGCTGATGTTCCAGTTGAAGTTAAGAGCCTGCCTGACGGAAACTATGTATTCCATGAGGTATCCGCTCCTAAGGGCTATGAAAAGACTACCGATATCGAGTTTGAGGTAAACAATGGTAAGGTAACTGTTACAAGCGTTGACGGCGAAGCTGTTGAAGGCACAGTTATCATGACAGACGCTGAGCTGACCAATCTCACCATAAGCAAGAAGGATATCACAGGTGAGACTGAGCTGGCAGGTGCAACACTGACACTGACTTCTGAAGATGCAGACTGGACAGGCACTACTATCGCAAACGTAAACGCTAAGAAAGTGACCAATGGTTTCAGCTGGACTTCAGGCGAAACAGCAGCCATTATCGGCAACCTGCAGTCAGGTACATATACTCTGACCGAGACAGGCGACAATGGTCTGGTAAATATCGGCGGCGTTGATTACAAGGTCGTTGAGAGCGAGATGGTATTCACCATCAAGGACGGTAAGATCGAAAGCATCGTAAGAAATCCCGATGTAAAGGGCAGAGCAGATGCAAATGCTGAGGACAGCTATTTCGTAGCTGTTGCAGGCGGCAGCAATATCTCCGTATGCGATGCTGAGCTCCCCAAGGCTGATGTAACTATCAGCAAGACAGCTGTCACAAATGAGGATGAGCTGGCAGGCGCTAAGCTGAAGCTGACAAGCGTGACCGCAGATCTGAACGGCGTCACAGTTGACGGTGTAAGAGCAACTGTTTCCGGCAAGACCATCAGCTGGACTTCCGGCAACGATGCAGCACAGATCAATGGTCTGAAGGACGGTTCTTACGTTCTGGAAGAGAACGGCGGCGAGTTTGAAGCAGCTGACGGTAATGTTTACACAGTAATTGATTCCACAGTTACATTCGACGTTGTAGGCGGCGAGATCAAGAACGTTAAGTTCGACGGCAAGGCTCCTGCGACCGAGAGAGATGCAGATGCAGAGGAAAGCTACGTAGTTTACGAGCAGGCTTCCAGTGCGATCGCAAATGACAAGATCACCATCTGCGATGCAGAGAAGATCTACTCCACACCCGTAGAGATCAG
>CAMNMO010000339.1 GCA_946544695.1 uncultured Ruminococcus sp.
ATGTAGAACAGTGAGTTCTGCACTCTTACACAGCCGTCATCTGCACAGTGCCACAGGAATGTTGGCGGTGTATGCTCGCCGACCCTGTTTTCCATAGCAAGGAATTCACGCAGTTCCTTGTCATCCTCTCTGCCTCTCAGCAGATTCTGTATCGAACCCTCGTGAGTGAACTCCGGGTCACTGGTAAGCACTGCGTAACACAGCATCGATGCATTGACCTTGATATCCTCGGGCTTGCAGCCAAGCGGCTTGGTAAGTATCTCACTGTTCCAGAGATTTGCCATAGTAGCTGCCAGATGTCCGCCTGCCGAAAATCCCATAACAACAATTTTGTCGGGGTCAATATCGAATTTTTCGGCATTGTCCCTTACATACTTCACGGCAGCTGCACATTCAAGTGCGTCCTGCGGGAAAGCACGCTGACAGGTATACCTGAGCACGAAACAGCTTATTCCGTAGCCTATGAACCTGAATGCGATAGGTTCAGCCTCTCTCTCGGAACAGTAATCATATCCGCCGCCAGGACAGATGATAAGCGCACGGTGCTTCTTCCTGCCTATCTCCTCAGTGAGTGTGCTGTAATAGCAGGCAAGTGTGGGCTTATCGCCAATGTCCTTAATACCTGCCTTTTCATAATCAACATCAAGTTCGATCATTTCCTTAATCATAATAATTCTCCTTCATCGGAACCCTCGGACTCACTGTCCGTATCCATATTTTCATAATAGCTGTCAAAGTCAGCATTATCAGACAGATCTACGATAACTATATATCCGTCTTCATTGTTACCCGATATAGAATGCGAATACTCGCTTTCGTCCTCCCTTGTGGGAACAGGCACACTTGTTGTGGTTGAACCCTCCTCAGCCGCAACAAAGTATGCTGCATACTCAACATCGCTGTCAGCGGTAAAGAACAGCGGCTTCTCAAATGAATAATCCCTGATAACAGTTTCCAGCTTCTCAAGGTCAGCCTGACCCTCGGTCTGTTCAAGATACCTTATGCACTCAGCAGCATCTCTGCCCACATATCTCAGCCTGTCAGTACCCCTCATAACAAAACCGTATCTGTGGCAGTTCTCGGGTATCCAGGCATATTCCTCGGTACCCGTGAAATTTTCAAACGTGCCGTTATAATAATCATAAAGCATCAGGTCAGCCGATGAACCGATAGCTGCTTCATCGGTATTATCACCTTCAGGTATAAGCGAACTTACCATCAGTGTATTCAGCCCCGAATCATCTTCAAAATCAACTGCAAGCTGATTTAATGACTTCAGCATATCAGGCAGCGCTTCATCACTGGGATAGCTTGCCGCCAGCACCTGTTCGCCATCAGCATCGAACATGAACGAATACAATGGTTCGGCATTGTTGACCTGACCTGTGAACGGGTGTGAACTGTCGACCTGCAACAGCAGACCATTGTTCAGATTAGTGCCGTTCTGCATCTCTTTGTATATATAATTTCTGGTCAGCCTTAAACTGCCGTCATCAGCCGCTGCCGTATCCTCAGCAGCAGATGAGACTGCCGTATCTTTTTTTGCTTTGGTTTCCTTCCTGCCTGCAGAACGCTTACTGCACGAAGTCGATATGCCGACTGTGACAAGCAGCAGGACAGCCAGTGCCGCAGCAATATTTTTATATTTATATACCTTTATCTTAGTCGTATCAGACATAAAGCTACACCACCTTCACAACTATTTAATTAATTATAGCATAACTTTTTGTCAGATTTCAACATTTTAAAGCAGTCGGGAGTTACTTTCATCAATAACGACAAAAACGCAAGCCTTATTTTGTTCAATAAGACAAGGCAGGTCAGCCATTGACATATTCGATAAGCGACCTCACAAACAGTCTGCCCTCGGGTGACCGGCAGAGTTTTTCAGGTTCGGCATTGCACACCACAACCTTACCGCCGTTCAACTCATACTCATATACCAGTGCAAGGTCATGGTTGCGCTCAAAGTTGTCTATCATGCGGACTATCACACGCTTGCCCTCAGAGTTATCATCAAGTATCTCGCAGCGGGAGCCCTGCACGATATCCCACCAGACAGGTGTAGAATACTTCTCTGATGAAAATCCTGCAAGCGCAGGGTGAGTATTATCTATCAGAAGTCCCATAGTGCCGACAGGTTCGGGCTTCTCCATCATGCGGGATATGCTTGCAAACATCGGATAGCACCAGAAGTCCTGACAATAGAAACCTTCAATGGAATTCGTCAGGTTTTCAAGCTTCGGAAAAACCAGTATGCTACTGCCCTGTTCAAGCAGTTTATTTGCAGCATCATCTATCTCACTGAAGATCAGACCACAGCCGATATCGGGCTTTTCGGTATCGGGGACTATCTCCAGTTCATAATGATTGCGGATATCTGTTCCACTGACAGAAAGTGTCAGAACTGCACGGGTGATCTTTTTGACATCAGGCAGTATCACAGCAGCTGAACCGACCGACAGGTAATTATCATCGCCCTCGATCAAAGCCGTACCGCTCTGTTCAAAGTTATCGCAGCTGAATTTCCAGTCAATGGTCCTGCCGTTCAATGACTCGGGTCTGAAATCTGCGAGCCTTATCTCAAAACAGAATTTGCTGCCCGAAACAGGTGTATAGCTGTCAAACACAGCCTGTACCACCGCATCATTGCAGAATTCACGCCACTCCTCAGCAGAGATGATACCCTTGTTATCCATAAAAGCATCGAGCATTCCGACAAGCGCCGTGCCTTGTCCCGAGAAATCCTGGATATCAAGTATCTGGAAACCGCCCAGCAGCTTTGAACGGAACACTGCTTCAAGCTCCTCCTTGTAGCAAGCCTTTGCGAGCTGACCCGAGCAGTAAAAATAATCCTTTGCAAGATGCCCCAGCCCCTTTGCTTCAAGGCGCTCACGGAAGATCTCAAAATTTCTGGCTTTGAGTGAACCTGTATACTTTTCGATCTCATCAAAATCAGGATAAGTCTCATACTGCCCTATCTCATGAGTAACTATGGGGATATCGGGGATAAAGTCAGCATCTGCTTCATTAGCCTTGACAGTTTTCATAGTTGTACCGAACTGTATCTGCACAGTTCCGTCTTCTGAAACGTCGGCGGCATTGGCATGTTTATCAGGTCTTATCACGCTGTCATAGCTGTGGTCAGCCGACGGTCTGTCAGTCTGAACATGCCCCAGCGGAGCATCACACATGGCGTAAGAGCCACGTATCAGCCTGTCCTTTGCAAGCCTTACGCCCACGAAGAAATCGTCATTTTCAACCACATTCGGGAACCACTGGAAATTATTTGAGCCCTGAGTGTACAAATGTCTGTCGTCCGTTTTTTTGTACATA
>CAMNMO010000340.1 GCA_946544695.1 uncultured Ruminococcus sp.
CAGACGCACGATTTTTTGTGCGCTGCCCGCTTTTTGTTTTCTTTGGCATGTTGGGGACGCTGTTTCGCCTTGCTTTGTTTGCTTTGCATTTCACGTTTGCACTTCGGTGATTGAGGGCGCCGCCCTCAAACTCCTGCAAGCCTTTCGTGAAAGGCTTGACCTAAAGCTTGCCTCGTCCCCATTTTGCTTTTCTTGATTGGTCAGTCTGCGTTATGGGGGTGTTTCGCTGTCCGTCATCTCCCCCACCATAATTATGAATTATGCATTATGAATTATGAATTAAAATATCCCGCTATCTTCGATCCTAATTCCTCTGCCGCTTCGTGTGATGTCGCTTTGTCATATAATACTTCGTTCGCAGCCGCAAAGAAATCATCTATCATGTCTCCGTTCTCAAGCGTCGGGTCAAGCTCCGATAAGGTGATCTCATTCATCTTCTCACTCGCTTCATACTGTAACCCCTGCATCTCGTCTTTTATTGTCTCCTGCGCCGATCTGCTCAACGGTATGCCCTTCTCTACTCCCTGGAATTCTGCCATCTCACTGCCGTTTAAAAGGTAGTCCAGCAGCATGCCCGCTTCCTCGGGATGCTCCGTGTTGCTGCTTACCGCATACATCGTCGCAGGCTTTGCATACCAGCCTTCACCCTCTCCGCTGCCGCTGATGGTCGTGTACGGTGCCGCTACTATCTCCCGTCCCTTCTCTATCGCTTCCCCGAAATAGTTGTTCGCATCGCTTACCCATGCCACCGAACCCGCATATTCTTCACTGTCAAGCTTGATGCGCTCATAATACTCTATCTGCGGCAGGACCTTCTTGTCCACAAGCTCTTTATAAAAGGTTATCATCACCTCAAAGTCGTCAGCCGTGAAGTTCAGCCCGCCGTTTTCGTCAAGTATATGCTTGCCCGTCGCCTGCTCGGTGTAGGTGATAAGGTACAGCCACATCGACTTCGATGCCGCACTCAGCGGGTATACCCCGTCAGCACTCATCTTCTCTGCCGCCGCAAACAGGTCGTCCCATGTCTTTGGCACTGCCAGTCCGTAGCTGTCGTATATGGTCTTGTTTATGTAGACCGTCTGTGCGTTCATCGCAATGGGCAGTGCGTTCAGTGCACCGTTCCTTCTGCCGTAGTTCAGCACATCGTCATCAAAGTTGTCAAGCGCTACCTGATCGCTCAGCTCGTTTATGTCATAGTAGCCCTTGCCGTCCGCCGAATAGGTATCAAGCCAGCCGTAGTTTATCTGCATGACGTCGCATTCGGTGTCGGATATCATCCATACCTTGTTCCTTGTCTCGTAGCCTGCCCATTCCGAATAGCTTACGTTTACTTTTATCTCGGGGTGCAGCTCCTCGAATTTCTCGATGGCTTCTATGGTGTACTGATTTCTTGAATCGTTGCCCCACCACGAGAATGATATCTCGGTCTGCTGGGTGCGTTCGTTCTTTTCGTTGCTGCTGCCGCAGGCGGAAAGTGCGCCCGCCAGTAAAACGGCACTTGTGAGAGCAGCGACAGTCTTTGTGATGTTCATATTCAATGCCCTCCTTACAGCTTGATCTTGTAGCTGCCCTGTGTCTGCTTTTTCGCATCGGAAAGTGCAGTCAGTGCGCCGTCGAAAACTTCCTGATAATCCCTGCCCGAGATGGGGTACAGTGCCGCACCGACAGTTGTCGATGTCCTGATCGTGCCCATCGTGTTGGTGGAAAGGCTTTCTGCGAACATCTTGCAGACCAGTTCGCAGTTGCGGTCTATTTCTGTGCGGAACACATCGTCGTCAGCATCGGAAGGCTTTGTCATGACAGCGAAGGTGTTCTCACCCAGACGTCCCTTTACTTCCGCATCACGGAACACCTGGTCGATTATCAGCAGCATCTTGTTCATCTGCTTGTCAGCAGTGCTGCGGTCTATCTGGTTGATGATGTCGGTGAAATTGTCTATCTCCATGATGACGATGGCACGCTTGTCCTTTTCGGAGGACTTGTTGACTATGCCGCTGCACTTGTCACGGAAGTAGCGGTTGCCGAGCACGCCTTCAAAGCCGTCCTCACGTATCTCAGCCGACAGACCCGAAGTGACAGTGCCGATAGGGTCTGCGATACGCCTGATGAATACCGCACCTGCTGCGATGGCGAGTATGGCTGCCACGACAGCTGCCAGTATCACATAAAGCTTCATGTCCCTTGCTTCTTTGAGGATTATCTTGGTGGGTATAGAACAGATGACATACCACGAACCGCTTGACTGATTCACGCTTACCAGGTCATCATCGCCTGCAACAGCCAGTGTGGAGCAGCCCTCGATGTTGTCCAGCAGCTTTGCGGGCAGTGCCGAACCCAGCTCGTCCTTTTCGGAGGAGTATATCATCTTGTAGCCGCCGTCGGTCAGTCTTATCTCCATATCGTCCAGATTATCGGGGTTCTCGAAAACGCTGTCAAGCTCCGATGTGTAGAATGATATGCAGAAAAGTGCATTGTCGTGTATGCGCTTTACGTAGTAGATACGCTCATAATTGTCGCCGTAGCCTGTGTACCAGCCGTCGTGAGTGCGCTCACGGTTCATCATGCCTTCCAGGTCGGCATAAAGGTTCTCACCGAAAAGTGCGGTGGTGCCGTTCGATATCTTGCCGACCGTGTGGTTGTTGCGGTATACTATGCCGTAGTCAACGAAGTTTTCCATCAGGCACAGTTTATAGAGATCGTCGGATATCTGCTTTTCGGTGTTGATAGCCTCGTACTCATCGTTTGATGAATCGGTGGCATCGTAGGTGTAGGCGTTGTCCACCGAGAAAGCCAGTGTGCTGACCTTTTCCATCCTGTTCAGATAACTGTCCAGATTTATACGCAGCTGCGAGTTCAGCGACGAAGTCATGGAGCTTACCTTGTCGGTCAGCAGCGCATCATAACGCCTTATGGAGAACATGGTTATACCCAGTATCGCCACGATAACGATGATGCCATAGCCCACCATCATGAAAATGCTGAGTTTCCTGATCTTGTCCAAGCTTTGCGCTTGTATTTCATCTCTGGTCATTTTTACCTCCTGTTCATAATTCCGCAGTGCACGCCTGCATTGCAGGTGGCGGCGTGCCGCTGCAAACATACCTTTTTTATGGTTATACCTTTATAGTAAACGACATATAAATTTTCACTTAGACCGACTGCACTGCCTGCGATATTTGGCTGTGTGGTCGGGATAAGTCAGAAAATTTATGACGTTTAATATAAAAAACACTAATGACAGAAGCATAACGAGTAAAATTTATTGAGATGTTTTCTCTCCCCCGCCGAAGGCGGGGGAGAGAAAAC
>CAMNMO010000341.1 GCA_946544695.1 uncultured Ruminococcus sp.
CATACTTAATATAGTAAAACCCGATGAGGGCGAGATAAAGGTGATGGGGCTTGACCATATCAAGGACGAGACCGAGATAAAACATAACATCGCCGCTGTGTTTGATGAACTGCCATTCAATGAACAGCTCAACGCCAACGACCTTGATTTTATTTTCTCGGAGCTGTTCGACAACTGGGATAAACAGACTTTCTTCGGGTATTTAGACCGCTTTGCCCTGCCCCGCAAAAAGAAGTTCGGGCAGTTCTCAAAGGGCATGAAGATGAAATTGCAGATAGCCGCCGCCCTTTCACACGGGGCTAAACTGCTCATCATGGACGAAGCGACTACGGGTCTTGACCCTGTGGTGCGCAATGAGATACTTGATATATTCCTCGAATATCTTCAGGACGAGGACAACTCCATACTCATGTCATCACACATAACCTCCGACCTTGAAAAGATAGCCGACAGCGTGACCTTCATAGACAAGGGCAAGCTTCTGCTGACAGGCTACAAGGACGATATACTTGACACCCATGCGGTGCTCAAATGCACCAAAAGCGATTTTGCAGAGATAGAAAAGTCTGACTTCATCAGCGCCCGCCTGACGGATTTCGGGGCTGATGTCATGGTGGCTGACAGGGCTCTGGCGCTGAAAAAGTATTCGGGGCTGACTGCCGACAAGACCACGCTGGAGGAGATAATGCTGTTCTACGTCAACCGTGAGAAAAAGGAGTGGAGATAATGAACAGACGTCACATCGCCATGTTTAAACATGATGTGGTGCTTTCAAGAAAAATGCTGATCGGTACGGCTGTGAGCTACATCGTCTGTATCATACTGACGGTGCTGGTGTTCCTCAGTGCAAAGTACGGCAACATCGCCAAGTATTCCGAAGGAAAGGCAGACATCATACTGACACTGCGCTTTTGTATGCTGATATTCACGACAATGTGCGGCTCACTGCCTTTCAGTGAATTCAACGGAAAGAATGTCATATCCGATATGAACTGCGGCTGGCAGAAATTCATATACACCACCCCGCTTACGGTGAAGGAACAGCTTGCTTACAGATACGGCATAAATATCATCGGGCTGTTCACATCGGTGATACTCGTTCTTCCCGAACTGACCGTACTGCGGCTGTGCAGCGGGCAGTGGTCGGGCAAAGCCGAGCTGATACTCATAGCCTACATAATAGCTTACTGCTACATCCTGATGGTGGTGTCACTGCCGCTTAACGCATATTTCCGCAGCACCGACAAAGCAGGGCTGATATCAATGGTCATCACGATGATACTGATAATGCCCGTTATGATAATATTTGATGATAAGATAGAAGAGGCAGCCAAGATCGCCAAAGCAGGCGGGCAGGAGGTCGATCTGAATATGCTGACAGATCAGCTGGAGGGCTATATACCCTACGCTGCGGCGGCAGTGCCTGTGCTGATGATAGTTTCGACCGTCCTTTCATATCATTTTATGAAGAAAATACTGGAAAAGAAGGTGTGCTGATATGCTGGGATATATATACTCGAATTTCAAAAGCTGCAAGGGCACGTTCTTCGCACTTATGGGAGTATTGTTCTTTTCAAACTGCTTTATCTTCCTGCCCTTCCTTGTTGACAGCGAGATATACAAAGCCGCAGGTGCAGACGAGGGCAGCAGCTTGCTGTTCATGATGTGCATATTCACGGTGGCGCTGTCCTTCTATGTGGGGGGCATAGTGCAGGAGGGTCTGCTGGCGGCAGACGAGCGCAGAAAGTGGGCATACTTTGTGGTATCCACCAAAGACGGCATTAAAAATCAGGTGGGCAGCAAGTATATCCTCATGCTGCTGTATTCCGTGATGATATCCTTTGTCTGCATATTTATGAATGCACTCACCGCCGATATACTGGGCGAAGATGTGCCCCCCACATCGGGGCTGATAATGCTGCTGTTCTTCGTGCAGCTGCTGATAAGGGCGATAAATGCGCCTTTCATATTCGCATTTTCCTCAAAGTACGGCAACACCGTCAGGCTGGCGGCACTGCTGATAGTATCAGCCATTGCGCTGGTGTACGGTCTGTTCGGGGATCTCAGCGTGATAAACATGGATACCATGTGGACTAAGATCTTCGCATATATCGAAAAGCTCAGCGAGAGCGAAACTGCTATGTGGGCGCAGACGGCTTTCTTCGGCGGGGTGATAGTGCTGTACATTTTATCGTACAAATTATCCTGCAAACTCTATCTGAAAGGGGTGGAGCATTATGACAAATGACGAGATACGCACACTTATCATGCGAACCTCTGCGGCGGTGCTGTTCTGCCTTGCCATGACGGATATCCGCCTGACACAAGTGCTTACTGGGGACTATAACATCATAAGCAGCATAATGACCATACTCGGGCTGGGGGGTGCGTGACTGTGAGCGATGAAAAGAAAATTACTGTCAGGCGCATAGCCATATTCACCCTGCTGTGCTACCTGCCGAACTATATACTGGAGATCGCCTTCGCTGACCATAAGGGCGGGCTGACTTCGGCAGCGGCATCGCAGACTGTCATGCTGTACCCCGCCATTGCGAATATCCTCACCCGCATCATCACCAAAGAGGGCAAGGGCGAGCATTACCTTAAAGCCGACCTGAAAAAGCATAAGGGCATCTGCCTTGCGGCGGCGTTTTTCCCGCTGATCGCAGGCATAATAAACCTGTTTGCCATGCATTTCCTCTTTGACAAGAGCACCGATATGGCAAAGCTGCTTGATACGAACACCGAAGGCAAGGGTGTAAGCATGCTGCTCGCAGTTATCTGCCTGACATATTTGCAGGACATACCGCTGCTGCTGCTGGGCTTTGGCGAGGAATACGGCTGGAGGGCGTACCTTACACCCAAGCTTGAAAAACTCATGCCGAGACTGCCCGCATGCTGTGTAACAGGCATCATCTGGGGGCTGTGGCACGCACCGCTGATAAGATACGGATATGATTTCGGGCGGGGCTACGCAGGATTCCCTTATGTGGGGATCATCGCCATGTGTATAGTATGTATGCCGCTGAGCTACGTGCTGACATATATGACTGAGAAAACGAAGTCAGTGATACCTGCGGCAGTGTGCCACACAGTAATAGACAGCGTGATGAATCTGCCTTTGGCGTTTATGATAAGCAAAGACGCAGTTGAAAAGCATTCATTGTGGGCAGGCATCATCATACTGGGACTTGTACCGACGGTGATAGCAGTCTGCACGATGATAATAGAAAAAGCGAAGCAAAGCAATAGCGCAGACTGAGAGGGCAAGAAAAGCAAAATGGGGACGAATCAAAGCGCCCG
>CAMNMO010000342.1 GCA_946544695.1 uncultured Ruminococcus sp.
CTACTATTCACGCAGAAAAGAGACAGACAGTATCGACGAAGGTGCAGAGAACGGTGTTGAGATAGTTGATGAAAAAGCACTGGATATGCTTCAGAACGATGACAGCTTTACCTACGAGGAGATACTGAGTGCCCTGAAGAACACGGACGAGGTCACTTATAAGATATTTATCCTGCATTTCGGTCATGACTGCACCATCGACAAGACAGCAAAAACGCTGGGGCTGGCGGAAAGCACGGTAAAATCAAAGATGTACCGTGCGATAAAAAAGCTCAAAAAAGAAATAAAGGAGGGTGAGAGATATGCGTTTTTCGGACGGAGTAAAAAGATACAGCGATGAAACAAAAAAGAGGATATTCGACGAGATAACAGCAGCCGCAGAAGCAGAAAATACGGCTGATATCTCTCGCAGAGACAACGGAAACATCATCATTGAGAACAAGAACAGGGAGGACATCACTATGGAAAACAATGCAAAGATAAGAAGCCGCAAGGGCGGAGCCATCGCAGCAGCATGCGCAGTGCTGGCAGTGGGCGGAGGAATTTTCGCAGCAACACATATTAATGGCGGACCTGCAATTGCCCCCGCAGCAACAGGTACATCTGTGACTACAGATGCTGAGGACTCGATGACCGTGGACTACACGGCAGAGGAAACTACCGAAGAGGAAGACGAAGGCGTCGATGATATCGTTGAGATCCCCGATAATATGGAGATGTGGGAGTTGGATGCAAGCGAAGAGATGAAACAGCTTGTTAAAAACTCGGGCTTCATCGGTGAGGTACAGATCGTGAGTGTCAACCGGACAAATATAGACGGCGTTGATTATGCAGACTATCTGTGCAACGGCAAGGGCGATGAAAACGGCAACTGCACTGTTTTCAAGAATGAAACAGGTCTTACGACAGATGAAGTGCATATCCTTGAGCCCATCAATACGGAAAGTACATGGGCTAATGAGGGCGATAAGGTGCTGGTGTTCGCAAAGGTCGGCGCAAAGGGTGACGAGGACGGCGTATATCTGGAGCTTTGTGACGATAAGTGCATGTTCAGCTGGAGCAACGAAGTCAACAAGTACCGAAATCTTGCTGAACCCGGCTATGTTGAGGCGGTAGGCGATCTGCAGTCATACGATATCGTCGCTGATAATTATGTGGACGGCTATCTTGAGCACGATGTTGATGAATATTGCAAGTCTGTGCTGACTGATCTGACCTGGGACCGTGGTGTATCTAATATGATAAACTGGTGCTTCTACAACGGTGTAGAGATAAAGGTGTTCAAACGAAATGAAGGATTTACTTCCGACCCCACCATGATGAGCTATGACAGCGACGCTTACATCGAAGTAGATCCCAAAGAGATCTATGAAGAGGATCCCTTGGGAAGTGCAACATCATGGTACAGCTATCAGGACGCCGAAGGAAATTTATTCGACGGAATAACGATCGAAATTGAAGATGGCACGAGCATCCCTTCTGACAGCGGCTTTGATAAATACTGGGTGGAGGGCTCGTTCAAGCTCAATGTGCACGACAAGGGTACGGTAGCAGAGGAATTTGAAGGCTACGATATGGAACTCGATTCAATTAATTACCTGCCAGAGGAAGGTTCTCTGCTCATGACTGTCGATGTGAGAAAAACAGACGGAAGTGTATTTGATATATATGCAGACGATAATACGATGAACCTCATATACGGCGACGTTGAGGCGATATTCGACTATCTCGATGCAGAATCGCTGGAAAGTGGGCTCAGCTGGGTAGACCCTGAAGATCCCTCGACTATGAAAACCCATTTCCTGTTCCATTTTGACAGCAGCAATAACCTGTTTGAACGTGAAGCATCACCCGAATTCACCTTTGAGATAAATCAGATAAACTACCGGGATGAAGTCACCGACGGACTGTTCAGGTTCAACTTCGTGATAGACAGCAATGATCTCATCGAGGATAAGCTATCGTTGAGCCCGAATAATAATAATGACTGACCCCATTATATAATGTTTGATATGCAGGCGTCCCCCGAAACGGCGGGGGACAGTTCTGTAAAAAGAGAGAAAATATAACAAAAAAATATGTATTTTAAAAGATACAGAACAGACAGGAGAAAAAACAATGTCAGAGAGCAAAGCGAAGGTACTCACATTGATACTGGTACTCACAGGCATACTTATGCCCGTTGCATCAATGTTCTTTATAATGAAAACAGAAGTGATATGGCTGACAGCACTGCTGGGCATTGCAGAGATAGTGTTTGGTGCAGTAATATGCGCAAATCTTGCGAACAGCCAGCCTGAAGATGATGAAGGCGAGCAGGAGAGCTATCTGTAAAAATACAACAAAACGGCGGCGGACAAAACAATGTCCGCCGCATTTTTTGCGCTCATACACAGAAACGGTGGTCACCTATGACGGTGACGGTCTGCCTTGACCACATGAATTTGTTTGAGGTCTTTTTGGGATTATAGTAGTATATGCAGCCGCCTGTGGGGTCCCAGCCGTTAAGGGCATCACGGGCAGCGTTGTATGCGGAAGGGGAGACGGGTTCATTGAACTGACCGTCAACGATGGCGGTAAAAGCGCCGTCCTGGTAGATGACGCCCGAAAGGGTGTCGGGAAAAGAGGGGTGTTCGATACGGTTGAGTATCACAGCGCCCACGGCGACCTGCCCTGCGTAGGGCTCGCCCCTTGCTTCGGCAGAAATGATGCGTGCAAGCAGGTTGACGTTTGCTTCTGTCGCAGCAGGGACGTCACCAATAGATATGCCGAGAGCTTTGAGGGTAACAGGTCCCGCAGTGCCCGTCTGAGAAATGCCATGCTGACGCTGAAAAGCAAGTACGGCATTTCGTGTGATCTCACCGTAATATCCCGTAACATTTGAATTGAAAAGCCCCCGTTCTTTGAGACGTTCCTGTATGGCTCGAACTTCATTGCCATAAGACCCCACGGAAGAAACAGTCTGCTGTTCATGGGGGACTATCCTGCTGATAAGGGCTGCCAGCAGAAAAAGGGAGAGTATAAGAGCTAAATACTTCCAGATATATTTTGTGTCAGATCTCATGTTGAACCTCCGTCAGAATGATTATGCAGATAGTATGTGCGCAAAGAGAAAGAATATTCATTTGCCGCACAGGCTGATGCTGTGATGACATTGTGAAAAATAGATAAAAAAATCGAGAGATGTAGAAAATCATTTTACTTGACAATTCAGAAAAATAATGCTATAATAATTAAGCTGTCAGCGAGGGGAACACCTCAGGAAAGCCCGACAGAGCAGAGCAAAGACC
>CAMNMO010000343.1 GCA_946544695.1 uncultured Ruminococcus sp.
CTATCTTCTCAGTGCCGTCAAGAACTATCAGTTTGTCAACTGCTTCGGGCACGAACACCAGCTTCTTGCCGTCCTTAGTATAAACGGCGTTCTGCTTGAACATGTAATTCTCATCGTCCTTATCGAACTTCACCTCTTTAAGAGAAATACATTCATCAAACAGGTCCTCCATACCATTTTTTTCAGGAATATATTTTTCGGGGTCGGCATCTGTACCAGCAGGCAGTGTGATGTTCTTGGGGAAGGATATGCTTTCAAGGGACTCGCAGCCATCGAAAGCGTCCTCGCCAACGCTGGTTATGTTTGCGGGTATATCCAGCGTTTTGAGCTTAGCGCAGCCCTTGAATGCGCCTGCTTCGATTACGGTGAGAGGCAGTCCTTCCACCTCAGACGGTATCTCTAAGCTCTCGGCGTCCTCATTTACCGACCACAGCACTGCATGGTCTTCGGTCAGCACATACTTGGTACCGTCAACTTCTGCAAGCTTGCAATTATAGAATATGTCAGCTCTTTGCAGCTCGGTAACCTTCTTTTCTTCACCATCTTCATAAATGGTGAATTCCTCCGAGCTGTTTGCAATGGCGGTATCGAGCTGTTTCTTAGTGCCCATATAATATACATTTACATTATTATTGTTGGGATAGTACCAATCGACAGTAGCCCCTGCACATATATCTTTCACCGATGCGGGTATAACAACAGCATTTTGTGCGCCCAGTGACCCGCCGCTTAGTATCTTTGCATTTTCGGGTATTATCAGTGTATTAACATTTTTAAGACCTATTAATGCTCTCGGTGCAAGCTCGGTGCCGTTGGGAATATCAAGCTTTAACACACCGCAGTATGCAAATGCATAAGTATCTATGTATTCCAGTGAATCGGGCAGGTCGATGCTCATCAGATTGCTTGCTCCGCAGAATGCATTACTTCCAATGTATTTCAGGTTATTGCCCTTGAATGTGACTTTTTTAAGGGCAGGAAGTCCGTTAGTGCCGTCATCACCTGTCTGCATATTGAAATCACCGAAAGCATAGGAACTTATAAACCTCAGGCTCTCGGGGAACTCCACTTCTTCAAGCTCAAAGCAATAGGAGAAATAAGTTGCGATACCTTTTGTGCCCTCGGGGAAACTGAGCTTCTTTATATCTTTGGCAGGCACTGCATTTTTATCAAGAGTGCCCTCTTTTTTGTCTAATTCATAAATGTAATCCCTAACGATATATGAGTCGATAGCATAACCGTCATAATATATTATGCCGTTATCGTCCACAGTAAGATCAAGACCGCAGTTATCTATGGAGTATTCCTCTTCTCCAAGTGCACCGACCAGCAGAGCGCTCATATCACGTACAGAATCGGGGATCTTGAATTCTTTCAGAGACTTACAGCCCCTGAAACCGCTCAGGCTTTCAAGACCGTCATTCAAAACAACCTTTTTAAGTGAGGTACATTTGTCAAAACCGCTTACCGACTTAACATTTTTAGGTATGGTCATCTCGGTCAGCCCTGTGCATTCATTGAAACCTGAAACCGATTCGACTGTATCGGGGATAGTCACACTTTTAAGTGACGGGCAGTTTTCAAAAGCATGCAGCTCTTTAAGACCTTTGTTCAGCTTTACTGTGGTAAGTGCTGTACAGTTTTTAAAAACAATTCCGGAAGCATAGCTGTAATCGTTTTCCCAACCTATCTTTTCGATGGTATCGGGCAGAGTTACAGACTTTAAAACTTTATTCTCGTCGGCATAACCATAGCTGCCAGATATATCAAAAGCACTGCCACTAATGGCTGTTACCTTATGACCACCCAGTTCAGCAGGTATCACAACGTCTTCGACATCGGTCTTGTAGCCCCTTATTTCAGCTGTGCCGTCCTCATTTACAAAGTAAACAAAGTCACCCTCAACATATTCATAGATATCGTCATCTTCATCTTCATAAGGCTGATGGTTATAGCCGGGGTATTTTACTTCTTCGGTGTCATCATAATCAGTTTCATAGTACTCGTCCCAATGATCGCCTTTGAGGAACAGCAGTGTGCTGTCGCCGGGTTCATAGGCAGCCACTTTCAGATAAAGCTTTTCTCCCTCTGAAAGTTCCACTGTTGAAAGATAGTTGGTACTCTCACCTGCATCATCGTCGCTGCCGTCACTTTCATCACTGATCTCGCCTGTCTCCTCATCATAATGGTAATAATCCATACGAGTATCGATATCGCCCGTCGAGACAAAGGTATAGGTATCATCTTCGGGTGCTGTGAACACATACCAGAACCCGCCGTCTTCTTCCTCAAAGGTAACTTCTTCCTCTGCACCTGCCTCAACTTCCTTGACTGTTTCGGGCACCGACATTGCCATTGCAGATATCGGCAGCGCTGAAGCAGCCATCAGCAGTGCAAGGACTGCCGCTGCGATCTTCTTCGACCCATTCTTCATAAACATTCCTCCTGTTAAATTATTTAAATATAACTTAATTGCTTGTCTCCTCCATCGGATATTATAACACATTCAACAATAAATTTCAATAGCTAATTCAATATTTATGCAAATATATAACATTTTTTGTCAAAATCGTCTTTTTTCTATGGTAAAAAAACCTCCCGCCGCATTCATGATGAACGCAGTGAGAGGTCCTGATAAAATGCTTTAAGTTCAGCTTGGTATCACCCTGATATCGGTAATGGCGACCTGATCGCCCGATATGGCTGCATAGATGGTTTTTCCGCCGTCGCTGACAACGGTGGTGTTCTCGATAAGGATACCGAGATTTTCGGTGTGTATCGTGACTTTGCTGCCCTTTCTGACAAAGCGCACCGAACACTCCATGCCTTCCTTGTTTTTCAGTTTCCAGTCGTCCCACCCTGGGAACTCCTCTGTCTTTTTCATTCTGAAATCATTCTCGGCATGGCTGCTGCCCGAACTTTCGCCGTTCAGCTTTATCATCGTATACTCGACGTAGCCTTCACCGAACACCTTTTTATCGTCGGAATAGAAAAGCACTATATAGGGGCAGTGCCATACAAGGTCCGCAGAAGGCAGGCTGAGCGTATGGAAATCCAGTTCCAGTTCATTTTCGATGAGTATGCCCTCAGTTGCCGCAGAACGTGTGTGGTCTATCTGGAGATTCGGCAGGTCAGATTCAAGCCTGTCTGTATAGGTCAGTTTGCTGACTATCTTCCTGATATCGCCGTCAGCTGTTTCTTCGCCTGTTTTGGCGGCTTTGATGTTGCTGATAAAGCAGTTCTCGCCCGTCAGCCCGATATAGCTTGACTTGGAGTTGTCGGGCAGCGC
>CAMNMO010000344.1 GCA_946544695.1 uncultured Ruminococcus sp.
GGACGGACTGCCGCCCTCATGCTTTGCAAGGCTGACCGCCTGCGGAATGCCCGCATTATCGGGGCTTTCGGCACTCACCGCCTGCAACTCGGACGTACTGCCGCCCTCATGCTTTGCAAGGCTGACCGCCTGCGCAGCGCCCGCATTATCGGGGTCATCGGCGCTCACCGCCTGCAACCCGGACGGACTGCCGCTCTCATGCTTTGCAAGGCTGACCGCCTGCGGAATGTCCGCAGTTTCGGGGCTTTCGGCGCTCACCGCCTGCAACCCGGACGTACTGCCGCCCTCATGCTTTTCAAGGCTTACCACCTGCGGAATGTCCGCATTATCGGGGCTTTCGGCGCTTAACGCCTGCAATCCGGACTGACTGCCGCCCTCATGCTCTGCAAGGCTGACCGCCTGCGGAACGCCCGCAGTTTCGGGGGCATCGGCGCTCACCGCCTGCAACTCGGACGGACTGCCGCCCTCATGCTTTGCAAGGCTTACCGCCTGCGGAATGTCCGCAGTTTCGGGGCTTTCGGCGCTCACCGCCTGCAACTCGGACGGACTGCCGCCCTCATGCTTTTCAAGGCTGACCGCCTGCGGAATGTCCGCAGTTTCGGGGCTTTCGCCCTCGGGAATATCCTTCCTGCCCTCGTCCACCAGCTTTTGCAGCGAGGGTGCAAGCTCTATCTTCAAAACAGGCAATGTACTGCGCTGTCTGCTCTCGCTTTTGTAGACCGTCCTCTGAGGGGGCAAAGAGCCTCTGCGTGCCGCATCATCGACCTCGGCAGGGTAACTTACCACGTTCTCGGAAAGCCCCTCAGAGACCCCTCTCCGTTCGTCTGAGAGGAGGTCGCCGTTTTCGCTGACATCAGCCGCACGGTCAGGCTGTTCTGCTTCCATTTCAGCCCTGTCAAAGTGAGAATCTATCCTGCGCTTTTTCGATGCGCTGTTCATGTACACACGGGTGTTGTCGTCATTCAGGAATATCCTGCCCGACTTTGTAAGCTCCAGCACCGCCAGAAATACCGCCACACGCTCGCTTTTATCGGTGCAGCCGTCATACATGCTGTCAAGGAAGCATTCGCCCTTAGTTATCAGCATTTTCAGCACATGTATGATCTTTGAGGTGACAGAGACTATCCTGCGGGAGAGTATGGGCTTGAACATGTCAGCCTTCAGCGGCTTGGCATGCTGTGCTTTTTCGCTCATGCCCATGTAGGCATCGAAAAGCTTCTGCTTGTCCAGCACCCCTGTGAAGGTCTTGTTGACAGGCAGCTTCACGGGTGCCCTGACGAATATGTCACCGCCCGCATACTGTTCTTTCAGGTTTGCCGCAGCCATTTTGCATAGCGAATATTCTATCAGGCTGCCCTGCAATTCCTTTTTCAGCTCCTCGCCCTCGTTGTCACGGGGCAGCAGCGAAACTGTTTTGATGTATATGAGCCTTGCTGCCATTTCCAGAAAATCGGCAGCGTCCTCGTAATCCTCTTCTTCCAGACCGTCCATATAAGCCAGGTACTGTTCCAGCAGCACGGCTATCTCGATATCGTAGATATTCAGCTTATGCTTGGTTATCAGGTGCAGCAGCAGGTCGAGGGGACCCTCGAACATATCCAGCTTGAACTGTGCAGTAGCCATAGTGCGCCTACTTTATGACTGCGTTGACTATGGGGTCTACCCAGAAGGTCGCCTTATCCAGCAGCCAGAAGATGCCGTTCTGGAGCATGCTGACAGGTCCGTTCAGCAGGTCGCTCATCGTCAGCAGACCTATCACGACGAGGGTCAGGTAGAACTGGTACTGATCTATCTTGGCAACGATATGGGCGGGCAGGAAATAGGAGAATATCTTCTGACCGTCCAGCGGACCTACGGGTATCAGGTTGAACACAGCGAGCCCGATGTTTATCTTGATGAAAATGAGGCATATCTTAGACAGCCATACCAGCGCTTCACTGCCCGAAACGAAGGCAGCGCCCAGCAGGAATTTGTATGCGATAGTGCCTATCAGCGCCATTATCAGGTTTGATATGGGACCTGCGGCAGCTGTCAGTGCCATGCCGCCTCTCATGGTATGCTTGCGGTCGAAGCGTCTTGCATCGACCTGCACGGGCTTGCCCCAGCCGAAACCGCAAAGCAGGATACCGATGCTGCCGATGAGGTCGAGGTGTGCAAGGGGGTTGAGCGTCAGTCTGCCCTGACGGGCGGGGGTATCGTCACCCAGTTTAGTGGCAGCCCATGCGTGGGCGAACTCATGCACGGGTATGCACATGAACAGTATCAGCAGTCTTGAGCCGTACAGAAACAGGTAGTCTATCATCATTCTTTCCTCTTTTCGGTAAATGCATTCTTCGTTATAGTATAAACATACACTTTACATTATACTACAAATGCAAGAATATTTCAAGAGCAAAACCTGTCTTTTTGTCATTTTTGATAGAATCTGCATTTTTTTAAATTTTTTGTTAAAAGGGCTTGCAATTTCGGGAGAGATATGTTATAATACTCTAGTATCATGTGATTGGATTTAAGCTGTCGGCTTAGATCGGTCAGCTTAAATTTCACGTAAAGGAGGTGCGCACCGATATGGCAAAGTGCGAAGTTTGCGGAAAGGGTGTTACTTTCGGTATCAAGGTATCTCACTCTCACAGAAGGACCAACAGGAGCTGGAAGCCCAATGTAAAGAGGGTAAAGGCTATGGTGAACGGTTCTCCCACACACGTTTATGTTTGCTCCAGATGCCTGCGTTCGGGCAAGGTTGAGCGTGCATAAGCTTACACACACACATTAAGGGCACTCACGAAAGTGGGTGCTTATTTTTTTTGCTGATTTTTGTGTGGGGGGGGGCGTGGGGGGAAAACCTTAACTTTCTCTCTGTATCTCTCTCTCTATCTATATCTGTATCTGTATCTGTATCTGTATCTGTATCTGTATGGGGTTTTTTTGCTTATGCATGCTTTAAGGTCGCAGGTGAAAAAAGCTTTTGCTATCCCGAAGGCTTTCCGAGCCGTATCAACGGGCGGTGCTGAGGTGACATTACGTGCGCAATACCCCTGATACAGGGCATTACACCGAAGTAAAACCATTTGCTTTCCGCCCTTGTCACGCCTGTGAGCGGTACTGTCTTTGGGGGACTGCCGCCCGACTCCCTGCCAACAATTATGAATTATGCATTATGAATTATGAATTGAACTGCCGTTTACCCTACCACACGTCTGAGCCGTTCTCTTATCCCCGCCCTTGCCACAAGCGGTCGGATCCGCTGCGCTGTCCGACCGCAAAAGCGGGCAGCGTCG
>CAMNMO010000345.1 GCA_946544695.1 uncultured Ruminococcus sp.
TATGGGTGTTATCCAGATCGTGGTCATTTTCTCGATATTACAGATCAATACTAAAGTAGGCGAATTGCATAAGAAAACCGCAGAAGAACTCGAAACGCTCAAAAGTATCCACAGAAGCCTGGACCAACTGAGAATTGAGCTGGAGCGCAGAAACGATAAGTGATCTCCCCGGGGAGATATAGAAAACACCCCCCGCTCCGCAGAGCAGGGGCTTAGAATGAGGTGATTAATTAATGGCTACTGCAAAAAAACTGCCTTCGGGAGCATATCGGATAAGAGTATATAATAAGCATGACGGCAAGTACCACAGCTTCACCCGCCCGACCAAGCGGGAGGCGGAACGGGCTGCGCAGGACTATCTGCTATCCGCCGAAGTTGAAGCCGAGGAAGGGAACGTGCTGACTTTTGCAGATGCCGCTCAGGCCTACATAGAGGCACGCAAAGCAACGCTCAGCCCCACGACTATCCACTTGTATGAAGGCTACCTGACACACAGTACAGAGCGTTTTAATGCGCTCAGGCTCACCGAGATCACCCCACAGCTGGTGCAGGACTGGGTGAACGAGCTGACGGTGGCCAAGTCGCCGAAAACTGTGCATAATATGTACGGATTTTTTACGGCGGTGATAAACTACCACGATGTTGATATCAGGCTCTCCAAGATACAGCTGCCGAAGAAAACCCGAAAGTTCAAGCACCTTCCGACCGCTGATGTGGTACTGAATACGTTCAGGGGCTCGGAGATAGAGCTGGCTGTGCTCCTGGCTGTCTGGGGCGGTCTCAGGCTCTCCGAGATACTGGGTGTCCGCAAGTGCGATATTGAGGGCGACATACTCACGATAAACCGGGTCATGGTACTGGTCGGGCGAGAGGTGGTGTATAAAGAGCGTGCCAAGACATACACTTCAAACCGCCAGCTGAAGCTTGCAGCGCCTATCATGGCACTGGTCAGGGCAGCAGACCGCAAGCCGGACGAGCCTCTTATACCGTTTAACCGAGATCAGATATATGGCCGTTTTACCAAAGCGATGTCTGCGGAAGGCTATCACATATCTTTCCACGACCTCAGACACATCAACGCCTCGGTCATGGCCGCACTTGGTATCCCCGACCTGTATGCAATGCAGAGAGGTGGTTGGTCTAACACCGCTACCCTAAGACAGGTATACCAGCAGACTTTTGACGATGAGCGTATCAGCGTTGATGACAAAATCGACAGATACTTCTGCGACATATATGCCACAAAATATGACACGAAAAATAAAAAAGCGCCTAAAACAGGCACTTAAACGGTGTTTGCTATAGGTTCGACTCCTGTCGGGCGCACTTAACTAAAAACCGCCTATCTACGCCAAGCTGCGTAAATAGGCGGTTTTGCGATATTCACAGTATTTATAAAACATCAATGAAAGCAATATAATATGACACGAAATCGTATATATATGCCACGAAATATGACACGAGCTGATTTTTTAAGTACATTTATTAGTACATTTTGTTTGCATATCAAAAAGCCGGAGGGGCGAGCCTTCCAGCTCACCCACAGGGGGAAACAATATAACCAATATATAATTATGTAATTTGTGCAACTATACAAAAGTCACCAATTTGGTGGTAAAGTACTTGACGCATCACCAAATTGGTGGTATAATATAAACAGAAACAAGGACAGAGGGACAGAGGGTGAAAGCCCACAGACAATCAAGGAGGTATAACTATGAAATTTATCGAAGGAAGATTCTACGCTCACGACACATCAGAATACGAGTATTCTGATAATCACACTGAATACTTGTACTGTAGAGATGTAAGAAATGAAAACAAAGGAAAAAGTGCTGCACCATTCTATGTCGCAGAGTTGATTTGCATTAATGGTGATGGGAATACCATCGAGTGCGATGCAGACGGCAATGCTGATACAAGATGGTATCGAGAGATATCTCGAACCGAGTTCGCCGGCAAATTGCTTGAAGCTGCGCTTCAAGGCAAAGATTTTTTATCGCAGGAAATTGCCAGAAGGCGAATCCCAAGAAGTTCCGCAGACGAACTTCCCGACTTCGGGTTCGGGAGAGATAATGAGGAAATATAACCATGAAATTCATACCGACTATGCAAAAGGTGGTGCTTGCATGAACCCCACTGCAAAAGAGCTGAGACGTTCAACCGGGCTATCACAAGCCCGGTTCGCAGCCCTTCTTGGCATACCTAAGCGATCAATAGAAAACTGGGAAAGTCAAAAAAGCTGCTGCCCCGACTATGTGCTCAAATTGATAGAGTACTATCTAAAGCACGAAGGATATCTGAAGGATATCTAAAGAGTAAAACAACAAAGCCCCATGCTCAACTATCATCTGACGGTCAGCATGGGGCTTTGCTTTACGTTACTAAGCTGTCATAAGGTTACTTCAACGGCTTTATCCCCTTAACATGCGCTGCCAGCATCGAGATATCCGTCACATCTACCTTCCCGTCGCCGTTGAGGTCGCCCTTGACAGGTTCAGCTTCGGGCTTGCCGCTGACCTTTGTCTGGTCTTTGGGGCGCAGCACGCCCAGAAATGCACGGTAGTTGTGTTTTATCTTCGTGCAGGGGTCGCCGTTGCCTGTCCAGTTCTGGTCATAGCTGTAAAAGTATGTGGTGTTGCCTTCGCCTGTGCAGAGGGCGATATGACCCCAGCCACCCGAGGAAAGATTCCTGCCCCACACGGCAACATCGCCCTTCTTGGGTACGAAATCGGGGGTGTTGGGTATGCGGTCGAAGTTCTTTTTCAGCCAGCTGTTCCGGTCGAAAAGCTCGTAAAAATGACGTGCGTCGTACCAAAAATTTTTGATCCCGCTGTCGAAAACTTCATCAAAATAAGCTTCCGCCAAGTCCACACACTGCCTTCCCGCAGCACCGTCATAGTCTACTGCCTTGCCTTCGTGCTTTGCTATAAATTCATCAAATGTCATTTTTATCCCTCCATATATTTTAATTCGACCTTCTCGGGCTGCGCACCTGTGCCACCGTAGCTGATAGTTGTCTCCCCTGCAAATGTCGGTATCTGCGGAAATGGTGTGGGTGGGTCGGTTGGGGTGAGTGTGCCATCAACATAGCGATATATCTTTCCCACACTATCCACATACTCATCTTTTGCAAGCTGAGCATCTCCGATGTATATGTCGGTTGTTGTGTCGTTGCTGAGTATAGGGAGTTTGTAGCCGTAAGGCTCGTAGGGGAGAGGAACTGAACCGAGGTTGAGCATAATCCATTGAACATCGTTTA
>CAMNMO010000346.1 GCA_946544695.1 uncultured Ruminococcus sp.
CTATGAAAAGCCTTCGGTAAAGCGCAAGAAGAAGTCCGAAGCTGCTCGTAAGCGTAAGTATTGATTTTTGGATAAAGAGAGGATATCGCATGGTATCCTCTTTTTTATTTTGCATAAAAGACTTTACTTTGAGTGCGTTTTATGTTATAATGAGTGTTAACAAGTTTTAAACTGATTGAGGAGTGATGAACGATGGCAGTTGCAGTAAAAAGGTCGGTCCTGTCGGTCATGAACTCTGTGCTGATATGTATAGCAGGCTTTTATCTGAATGATTGGTACTACCATAAGGCAGATAAACTTCTTTTGTGCATACGACAGCAAGACGGCAAGTGGGTCACCGAGTATGGTTTCGGGTTCAAGGTGTACCGTATCATTGATGAAGTGAGAGGCAATTCATGCACAAATGTGGGCAGTATGCCGAATATGCTGCTGACCTTCGCAGCTATATCGGTACTGACATATCTTGCCATATATTTGTATAGTAAAGTAAAAGGAAAAACAGTAAAATGATATTTTTTTTCAAGCCCACCTATGTGTTTGACAAGGTGGTGGATATAACACCCGAATTTCTCAGTAAAAAGCAGATAAAAGGGCTTCTGCTCGACCTTGACAACACGCTGACCACGCACAACAACCCCGTGGTGCCGCAGTCAAGTCTTGACTGGATAGAAAAGATGAAGGCGGCGGGGATAAAGCTGATGATAGTATCGAACAACCACGCACCGAGGGTGACGCCGTTTGCACAACAGCTGGGGCTGGAGTTCGAGTGCGAGGGCGCAAAGCCGCTGACCTTCGGGTACAGCAGGGCGATAAAGCGCATGGGGCTGGAAAAGCGCAATGTTGCGGCAGTCGGCGACCAGATATTCACAGATGTGATGGGGTCGAATCTCAAAGGGATACGGTCGGTATTCGTATTCCCGATAAAGCAGGAGGAAAGTCTGCCTTTCAGGTTCAAGAGGGCGTGCGAAAAGCCGTTTCTGCCGAAGCTTGAAAAATGAGGGCAGCAAAAAAGTAAATAACGGCGAGAGCCGAACAAATAAACGGAGGTATTTAACATGAGTGATTTTTTCAGAGAACTGATAGGCGTTAAGTGCAATTTTGCAACAGCTGACGGCGAGTACCGCAACTATGTACTGAGGGACATATCCAACGACTGGATAGTTGTTGAGAAAGGTTCTGAGTCGGTATACCTTAACCTTAGCCACGTTATATCCATAAAGGTGGCAGCAGTCAAGGAAGACGCTTAATGCCTGCGAAATTCGGCCCTGCGGGCAGCAGTGACAAGTTTTCGGCACAATGCCGCTCGTCGCTGCAGCTGCCCGGTTGGGTCAGTTCGATGGGGCTTGACCATTTTGAGTATCAATGCGGAAGAGGTGTTCGGGTCAGCGACAAGCTGGCTGCGGGACTCAGGGCAAAGGCAGAGGAGCATGGAGTCACCATCTCGCTGCATGCGCCCTATTTTATTTCTCTTTCGAGCGTTGAAGAGGAAAAGCGGGACAAGAGCATAGACTACATATTGCAGTCGGCAGATGCTGCAAAACGGCTGGGTGCGCAGAGGATAGTGATACACAGCGGTTCGTGTGCGAAGATGACAAGGGCACAGGCGCTGGAGCTGGCGAAGGACACGCTGACAAGGGCGAGGAGAGCGGCAGTTGAGCAGGGGCTCGGGGAGATAATATTCTGTCCCGAAACGATGGGAAAGGTAAATCAGCTGGGCGACCTGGAAGAAGTGCTGGAGCTGTGTGCGCTGGACGAGAGCTTTCTGCCGTGTATAGATCTCGGACACCTGAATGCAAGGGGATTCGGGTGGATAAAGGGCAAAGAGGAATATGCGGTGATACTTGATGCCATAGAGGACAAGCTTGGCAGAGACAGGGCGAAGGTATTCCACAGTCATTTTTCAAAGATAGAGTACACAGTACCCGGGGGAGAAAAGCGGCACCTGACGTTTGCTGAGTGCGGCGGTTTCGGCCCCGAATATGAGCCGTTGATGGAGCTTATAGCGCAGAGAGGGCTTGAACCAACCGTTATATGTGAAAGTGCGGGCACGCAGGACGAAGATGCACTGGCGATGAAAAAGCATTATCTGAGGGCGATGGGAAGCATTTAGGGCAGACGTTTTTTACGCTGCGGCAAAGCGGCGGGTGCGTATTTTGCTTTTTGGCACTCTTTAACATGCGGGTCGGATCTATGTTTTTGCCGATGGCAAGGTGGACATCACCGATGTATCGAAGCCGGCAGCACATATAAAGGGCATCAGGAGGATATGATGCCCAATTCAAGGAGTGATAATTGATGAAAAGGAAGCTTTTTGCCGCTGCTGCGGCAGCGGTGATGGCTGCTGCGGCTATGGCGGGAACGATACCTGCGCAGGCGGCAGGCATTTCAGCGGCAGAGGACAGCAGTGACTTTGTGGCTGACTGCAATGACAGGGCAGGATATGATTATCTTGGCAGCATGGAGAAGGGCAGTCAGATGCAGCAGCTGTATGACAGCATATATGATGAAGCTGTGAGGATATGGAACGACACCGAGACAGAACCCGAACTCTATGAGGATCTCGGGTATCACTGCTTTGCGGAGCTTGACAGCTGCGGGCTGGACTTTATGGAGGCTTCCATAGTTTATTACGTTTTCAGGGACGACAATCCGCTGTTTTATTTTTTGAACTCACGGACGCTGGGCGACGATGAAACATTCTACCTGGTGTCAGAACCTGATTATGTCAGCGGCAGCAGAAGGGCGGCTATACAGGCAGACATTGAGGACTATGTGAGGACGACTGCTGCAAAGGCAGAGGGCGAAAGCACTGTATATGGCATGGCAAAGGTGATACACGATGCTGTGAATGAGGACCTGGAATATGCTTTTGAGGGAAACACGAACATACCTTCCGATGAAGAATGGGCGCACAACCTGGTCGGACCCGCAGAAAAGGGCAGCGGCGTGTGCGAGGCTTATGCAAGGACGTTTCAGCTGCTTATGAACTACCTTGATGTGGAGAATTATCTGGTGGTAGGTGAGGGCGACGGTACCCCGCATGCATGGAATGCTTTGAGACTTGATGACGGAAATGTCTATTTTGTAGACTGCACGACCGATGACCTGGCGGGCGCAGACCTGTTCTTTGCAAAGGGCAATGAGACGATGAGCGAACATCATAAGATCTTCACGCCGAACGATGGCCCGCTGACCTTCATGAAAGAACTGCCCGAGACAAGCGATGAGGAATTTGACCCCGAGACACTGTCAG
>CAMNMO010000347.1 GCA_946544695.1 uncultured Ruminococcus sp.
AAAATTCCTTATGAAACAGTCCTGTCAGCTCGTCACGCTCCGTCTCATGGATAATAACGCTGTCCTCAGCAAGCTCGATGGAATGACCGACTCTTGCGCATATCACCTCGGGCAGACCGAATGGCTTTGCGATAAAATCCGCTGCCCCGAGCTTCAGGCTCTCGACCTCTGCACCCTTTTCCGAGGTAAGCACGATCACAGGGATACGTCTCAGCTCATTGTCGCTGCGGATCAGCTTCAGCAGGCTGTATCCGTCCATTTCGGGCATGTGCAGATCGAGTATCACAAGCGAGAGTTTCATTTTGTCCCGTTTTATGATGTCAAGGGCTTTCATACCATTTTCCGCATAACTGACTTCGTACTGATCTTCGAGCATCTTCCCAAGTATCTCTCTGGCGATAAGATCATCATCAACGATCAAAATGCTCCTGCAAAGTCCTTTTTTGCGTTCCAACAGTTCCTGCATACGGTATCACTCCTTAAAAATATTCCGGTAAAGTACAAGTTACATTTATGTTCGTTCGGCATATATCTGCGATGCCATCAGTCTATGCATTTATTCACAATAATTTTATCATAAAAAACATAAAAAGTCAACAAATAAATAAATTACTAATAATTATTTTGCTTTGAACTATATTTATTTGTACATTGCGTTATACGATCGTCTTAACGATCACGCCATTTGTGAATATCAGATTTCAGCCCCTCGTCAGAGGGGCTTTTTGTTTAGGGCGAGGGTCCCCTAAACAGCCAAACCAATGGGGTAACATTTTGGTTTGGAAGAAAGTGGTAAAGAAAGCACCGCTTTCCCTGATCGCTGCGCAAAGTCTGATAAAGAATAAAGGGTCCATCAAAGCATACACAATCGGGATTACAACAATTATTATCTCGATCAGCTGCTATACGGCAGTGAGAATGAAAAACGAGCTTGTTACGAAACAGACCGTGACTATCCTTTGAACATAAAAAATCGGCTGGACAGCATTGATGCCGTCAGCCGAAAAGCTTGTAAATCTAAAACAATATAATGGGGGACATACAACAATGATAAAGTTTGCAGCTATCATCATGTTTTCGAGAGAACAGGCACAGTCGGCAATGTTGTTGCCGTAGTTCTTTTGATTGGCAACGATTATCAGGGCGTCGGGGTCATAGTTGAAAACATATCCGCCTTTCTGCGAGGCTCTGATCGAATTTGCGATAGACTTGTACATACACTCGGTGATCTCCATTTGAGCGAAAGCCAATTGTGTGAGATCGGCAAGCTTTGCAAGGACTTCCTTGTTCCTAACGACGATAAAATGGCAGGTCTGAGAGTTTCCACCGCTGTGAGCATAGCGTCCTGCACTTACTATCTTGTCGAGCTTTTAAAGTTCAACAGGCTTATTGGAAAGGCGGCGGGTGCTGCGGCGTGTCTTTATGGATTCGAGAGTGTTCATGCGTCATTCCCCTTTGCTTATATATTTTTGAATGTTAACGCAGATTGATTAATAACCTATAGAATAAAAGACTTAATCTTCAACTTTTTTCTTTCCACCTCTTGAAAAAGAATCTTTATCAACCACTTTGATGCCCTCTTTTGTATGATAGCGCTGTTGATGTGCCTTGACAGTATGTTCTTTAGGTGATGTTCTATTTATTTGATCATCAGACTTTTTGGTGGCAAAAGGTGTTTTTTGAGCTGATTTATTATCAGGCGTTATCTTTTTAGTAGCAGTTGGTACAGTTGCAGGTGATTCGGTTATATTATTTGAAGGAATACTCTTCATGTTTTTTGAGGTGTGTGCTGAGTTTGTTCTTTGCCTATTGATTTGTCTTTGCGTTTTGATATCGCTTCCAATGTCGATTAAACTAGTTATAGCAGTAGCCCATTCTTGTACTTCTTCAGGATGCTCATAGACATATATTGCTGCATCTTTTGCCTTTTTTCCTACTGTCTTGAAAAATCCTTTGATTTTACCCTTCCAATTATTTTCAGAAGAAGGTCTAAGCGGTTGTACTTCAGAATGGATAGCTTTGTTTATATGCGTGTCTTTCTGAACGGTTTTATTTTCATGATTTTGAGACAAGTTTTCATTTTCAGTAATATCTTGCTGTTCTTCAGTATTATTCAATGGAGTATTGTCATCAGATGGTTCATTATGAATAGTTTCAGGTAAATCGAAAGTTATAATTGGAGGGTAATCATTGTAATCATACTCATTGAAATCAAAATACTCTTTTGTGTCTGGATCATAATACCAGTTAGTTACATTATGCCAATTACCTTTATGTGCTTCAAGGTGTTCTTTTAATGATAGAAGCTGAATATTATCTACATCTCCCTGATACTCAGGATAACCGCTTGCACTTTTCATATGCTGTCCTATAAAGGCTTTACCATCAGCATCATATACCTTGCCTTTTATGATTAGTTCCTCACGTTGTTCAGGTGTCCAATTTCGAGTTCCTTTTCCAGCAATAACAAGCTCACGTTCACGTTCCCACGCTTGTCTGATTGCTCTGTTGCACGCAGCAGTATCTCTTGCCATAGGATCACTCCCCTATACCAAGATAATCATAAAGAATACTTAGAAATGCAAAAAAGTCATCGTAAACCTCTTCTTCTTCAATCTTTCCATCTTGTTTATTAAAAACAGAAATTGTCTCTGTACCTTTCTTTATCAATATGGGATCACCATTTGGCAATCCACCGATTACAACATAGCTGTCATCTGGTCTGTTATTATCATTAATATCAATAAGAGGCTTATGCGCAACACCATAGAATTGTACACCGACAGGCAAATAACACTCACCGCCATCAGAGAAAAGCAACCATTCTCTATACTTCGAAGGAAAAGTAAAACTGTGCTTTTTTTCGAAATCGGAAAGCTGTTCTTCTGTAGCTGCTTCAACATATTCCATTTGCCCTTGTTTTTCAAGTGAGTCAATGATAGCTTTTAACTTTTCTGAAATCATGAGTAGCACTCCTTTTCATCAATTGCATTTTTTGTTTTTTTATACAGTAAATTGACGACAGTTCATAAATATATTATAGCATAATTCAAAATACTAGTCAATAAACTGGTAGACAAATGAATAAATCCAACTATTAAGCCATCATTAAGGCTAATAGTATTATAAATGTCGATTTCGTACTTTAAATCGTTGATAAATTCATCAAGCTGTGCTATACTATTATAAAGGCAGCTTGAAAATGGAATACCCCCTATTGGACTTATAATTAACGATTGCCTTA
>CAMNMO010000348.1 GCA_946544695.1 uncultured Ruminococcus sp.
CACTTATATCTTGTTATACCGGTGTATACAATTGTGTGTTAAAGGGATAACCATAATACATATTTCTCGCCGTTATTATTATATATCAATTTTTTCCATTTGTCAATATATTATATGGGCATTCGGCTGACACATCTGCGGCGATCTTACTAAGTACACATTAAAAGCTGACGATATGTTTTTTGCTCCATATTGCTTTGCATCTTCACAAAAAGAAGCGCTGCCTGAGACAGCGCTTTTCTGTATATAACTTCATTACCCGAGCAGCTCGACCAGTTTTTCAGCCGCTTTCTGTGTATCCTCCACACTTCCGAATGTGGAGAACCTGAAATAGCCCTCGCCGCATTTACCGAAACCTTCACCAGGTGTTCCGACTATCTGCGCTTCGTTCAGCAGCTTGTCAAAGAACTCCCAGCTGCCCATTCCGTCAGGGCATTCCATCCAGATATACGGCGCATTTTTGCCGCCTGTGTACCATATACCCGGTTTGTCAAGCGCTTTCATAAGCGTGCGGGCGTTCTGCTTGTATACCGCAATGTTCTCATGTATCTGCTGCTGACCCTCGGGCGTGAATACCTCGCAGGCTGCCCTTTGTATAATGTATGATACACCATTTGTTTTTGTGGTGCGGTTTCGTATCCACATCTCGTTGAAGTTCATGCCGTTTCTTACAAGTTCTTTCGGTATCACAGTATATCCGAGCCTTGTACCTGTGAAACCTGCCGTCTTTGAAAGCGAGCATATCTCTATCGCACAGGTGCGTGCACCCTCTATCTCAAATATGGAATGCGGCAGTGCAGGGTCTTCGATAAATGCTTCATAAGCCGCATCAAAAAGTATGACAGAACCGTGCGCATTTGCCCTGTCTACCCATTTTTTCAGCTGATCACGGTCAAAGACCGCACCTGTGGGGTTGTTCGGTGAACACAGGTAGATAAGTTCTGCATCTGTGTTATCATCGGGCAGCGGCAGAAATCCGTTTTCCCTCGATGAAGGCAGATGAACGATCTCCCGTCCGCCCATGACATTTGCGTCCACATAAGCGGGATAAGCAGGTTCGATTATCAGCGAACGGTTCGAGCGGTCAAACAGATCAAGGATATCTCCCAGTTCGTCAGAAGCACCGCTTGATATGAACACCTCATCGTCAGCTATATCAATGCTGCGCCTGCGGTAATATTCACCCACTGCACTTCTCAGGAACGGTGCGCCGCATTCGGGCATATATCCGTTGAAAGTCTCAGCCTTCGCCTGATCGTCAGCGGCTATATGAAGTCCCTTTACCACCGCATCGCAAAGCGGCAGCGAAACATCACCTATGCCCATACGGTAAAGGTGTGCATCGGGATGTTCTTCCAGATAACGTTTTGTTTTCTGCGCAATATTATAGAAAAGGTAAGAACTTTTAAGATGCGAATAATTCATGTTCGGTGTAAGCATATTTATTCTCCTTTAACTGACGAAAGCTTTGTTTCGTATTTGTCCTTATAGGCGTTTTCGGGGACCTTCGTCGGGTGATCACCGTTGAAGCATGCCTTGCAGCAGTCATCGCTGTCTATAAGTCCGCTGAGTCTCTCAACAGGCATGTATCCCAGACTGTCCGCACCCATCTGTGCGGCTATCTCATCTGAAGTGTGTTTGCAAGCTATCAGGTCTTTCTCGGAATCTATATCCGTTCCGTAGTAGCAAGGGTGCAGAAAAGGCGGTGCCGATACCCTGAAATGTATCTCCTTTGCACCTGCTTCACGCAGCAGCGAAACTATCCGCCCGCCTGTTGTTCCTCTTACTATCGAGTCATCGACCAGCACAACACGTTTGCCCCGCACCGTTTCACCGACGGCGGAAAGCTTTATCCTCACCTTGTCAGCCCGTGATGACTGTGTGGGCGAAATAAATGTGCGTCCGATGTACTTGTTCTTTATAAGACCTATGCCGTATGGTATGCCCGATGCCTGTGAAAATCCCAGTGCCGCATCAAGTCCCGAGTCGGGGACGCCTATCACGATATCAGCATCGGCAGGGCAGCTTTCAGCAAGTATCTTGCCCGCCCTCAGTCTTGCATCGTGTACCGACCTTTCATCTATGACCGAATCGGGTCTGGCAAAATATATGTATTCAAAAATGCAGATACGCTTTGGTCTTGTATTGCAGTGCTGTTTTACCGACCTGACACCGTTTGCAGAGAATATCAGCATCTCGCCCGCTTCAATGTCACGCACGAAATGCGCACCTATCGCAGTCAGTGCACAGCTTTCGGAAGCCACTGCATAGGAACCGTCGGGCATCGTGCCGAAACACAGCGGTCTGAAACCGAAAGGGTCACGCACGGCGATAAGCTTTGTCGGTGACATTACCACCAGTGAGTATGCCCCTTCGATGATGTCCATTGCAGCCAGCACAGCTTCTTCTATCGAAGGCTTTATCAGCCGCTGCTTTGTAATTACATAGGCTATCGTCTCGGTATCGCTGGTCGTGTGGAAAATAGCGCCTGAAATTTCAAGTTCACGCCGCAGTTCATAAGCATTTGAAAGATTTCCGTTGTGCGCCAGTGCCATTCTGCCTTTCATGTGGTTGACCACGATAGGCTGACAGTTGCGCCTTTCATTTCCGCCTGTTGTCGAGTACCTTACATGCCCGACAGCCATATTGCCCTGCGGCATGCCGCTGAGTGTCAGGTGGTCAAATACATCTCCCACGAGACCCGTATCCTTGTGTGCGGTTATGACTCCGTCCTCGCAAACAGCTATGCCGCAGCCTTCCTGACCACGGTGCTGAAGCGCATAAAGACCGTAATATACAGTCTCGGCAAGCGGTGCTTTTTCAGGTGACCATATACCGAAAACTCCGCATTCCTCGTGCAGCCCGCTCATATTTTTGACCTCTCGTAAGCGGCAGATACGAAACCTGTGAACAGCGGGTGAGGTCTGTTGGGTCTGCTTTTGAATTCGGGGTGGAACTGTACACCGACATAAAAATCACGCTCTGTCAGTTCAACGGTCTCCACCAGTTTTCCGTCAGGTGAAAGTCCGCTCAGCGTAAGACCTGCATCAGTCAGCTGTTTGCGGTAGTCGTTGTTGAATTCGTAGCGGTGACGGTGACGTTCACTTATCGTTTCCGCACAGTAGCAGCGGCGCATCGTGGTGCCCTCAGATATCTCACAGGGATATGCACCAAGTCTCAGTGTGCCGCCCATGTCGATGGAATCGCTCTGTCCGGGCATGAAATCTATGACCTTGTTTTTG
>CAMNMO010000349.1 GCA_946544695.1 uncultured Ruminococcus sp.
CCTTGCAAGCTCATAGAGCTTTTTTCCGTCTATCTTCACCGCCGAATACATGGGCGGTATCTGCATTATCCTGCCGACATACTTTTTTGCAGCATTTTTCAACTGTTCTTTTGTAACATAGATATCACTGTTTTTCAGCACAGTGCCCGTGATATCCTGCGTATCGGTGGTCATTCCCAGGCAGAAGCCTGCTTCATAAGCTTTTGTCCTGTCGGGTATTATATCACATGCTTTTGTCGCCTTGCCGACAAACACGGGCAGCACGCCCTCAGCCATCGGGTCAAGTGTACCGCCGTGTCCTATCTTTCGGGTATGCAGTATGCCACGCAGCTTTGCCACCACATCGAATGATGTCCAGTCTCGTGGTTTAAACACGGCTATCACGCCGTTAAGTTCATTATCGGTCATGCTAAAAGCACCTGTTTAGCCCTTTCCAGCAGCTTTGCCCTGACTTCCTCCAGCGTACCCTTTATCTCACAGCCTGCCGCACGGATATGTCCGCCGCCGCCGAAATAATTACAGAATGCCGAAGCGTCCATCTCATCGGTAGTTCTCACCGATACCTTGAACACGTTCTCATGGCGCTGCTTTATAGTTATGCCAAGCACTACTCCCTCAGCCGAAAGCGGTATGGAAGCCAGTCCGTCAAACTCAGCCTGGTCCACCCCGCAGCTTTCCATAAGCTCGGTGGTGATAGAGATTATGGCGCACTTATCATTGATATGGTACTCCATGCTGCCTGTAACTATCTGTTCTATCTTTATCCTGCCCTTGCTCTTTACATCGAACATTTTCCTGTTGACATTGGCAAAGTCGATATCATAAGCCATCAGCTCTGCCGCCGCCAGATGGGTCTCGGGCGTGGTGTTTTCATATTTGAAGCAGCCTGTATCAGTCGCCATGCCCGTATAAAGGCACTTTGCGATGATATCGCTCAGCTTCCTGCCTGACTGCTTGAATATCTTGTAAAGTATCTCCGCAGCGGCAGCAGTGTTACCCTCAACGTGGGACTTCTTGGCAAAATGCTTGTTGGATACATGGTGGTCTATACAAAGATCCACAACATCGGGCGCCTGATATTCGATAAGCGAGCTGCCCATCAGTGTGGGGTCAGCTATATCGACTGCTATGATATACTCAGGCTCGAAGTCCTGCGGGGCATAGTCAACATACATAAAGTCATACCTGTTGGGGAAACCGTCGGAGTTGACCACGTTTGCCAGCTTGCCCATATCCCTGAGGAAATAACACAACCCGAAGCCGCTGCCCAGCGTATCGCCGTCAGGGCTTTTATGAGTCAGTATCAGAAACTTATCGTGGCTTTCAAAAATATCAATGATCTCACTGTAATCCATCTGTGAACCCTTTCTATAAGACCTCATACTGATACCGGGTGTAAGAGCGGTTTTTGTCATTCTCTTAACGTGGGATCAGTGGTGTCATCGCTGTCCTCGTCCTCTGCTTCATTTGCGGTATCTTCCTTTACAAGCTCCCGCAGTTTCCTGGTTATGGCTGCTGAATGCTCGATCGAATCATCAGCCACGAATTTCAGCTCGGGGCATTTTTTCAGACCCAGCACGTTTGAGATCTCCCTTTTGAGATATCCCGTTGCCGACTCAAAGCCCTTTACTGCTTTCTTTGCTTCGTCCAGCCCTTTAAAGCTGGAAATATATACCTTACAGAAGGAACCGTCTCTCGCCACATCGCAGCGCACGACCGTCAGGAATTCACCGCCGTTTATGCGGGGATCTTTAAGATCTGCCATTTTTCCCGAGATTATCCTTCTTATATCTTCGGACATACGTCCTGCCTTATGTGATGCCATTATCTACTCCTATCTGAAACGGGGGCTGACCGCCCTTTACATTTCCGCCGTCCCTCTGTTTCAAGGCTCAAAGCTTTGCGATGACCTTTCGCATCATCTGCAAAGCAAGCCTGCGGCGGCTTTGTGACCATCACTTATGTGTGATGAGCCGCACAGCCGTCACACGATACTTTCTTTATCGTCCGCCGATGGCTCAGTCACGGTATTCTTCCATGATATAGCCCTCAAAGATATCGCCTTCCTTGATATCCGAGAACTTCTCCAGTGTGATACCGCACTCAAAGCCTTCGGATACTTCCTTAGCATCGTCCTTGAAACGCTTGAGTGAGCTCATCTTGTCATCAGCAACTATGATACCGTCACGAACTACTCTTATGAGGTCGTTCCTGCCGATCTTGCCGTCAAGCACATAGCAGCCTGCAACTGTACCTACCGAGCTTATCTTGTAGACCTGTCTTACCTCGACTCTTGCAGTCTCCACCTCTCTGAACTTAGGTGCCAGCATGCCCTTCATCGCATCGGTGATCTCCTCGATAGCATCGTAGATTATGCGGTACAGTCTTATCTCGACACCGTCATGCTCGGCATTTGCCTTTGCAACGGGGTCGGGTCTTACGTTAAAGCCTACTATTATAGCGTTGGAAGCGTTTGCAAGCATAACGTCGCTCTCGTTTACAGCGCCGACAGCACCGTGTATTACTCTTACCCTGACTTCATCGTTGGATATCTTTTCAAGCGACTGTTTTACAGCTTCCACCGAGCCCTGAACGTCTGCCTTTACGATGATGGGCAGTTCCTTCATCTCGCCTTCGGATATCTGCGAGAACAGATTGTCCAGAGTTACCTTCTGTATCTTCTTGAACTCGTCCTCCTTAGCCTCGTGCTTACGCTGCTCGACCAGTTCTCTTGCCAGCTTCTCGTCCTCTACCGCATTGAAGGTCTCGCCTGCGGTGGGAACTTCGCCAAGACCTGTTATCTCCACAGGTGTGGAAGGACCTGCTTCGGTTATGGGCTTGCCGTGATAGTCGGTCATTGTTCTTATCCTGCCGACAGCTGTGCCTGCGATGATAACGTCGCCTGCGTGGAGGGTACCGTTCTGTACCAGCAGTGTGGCAACAGGACCCTTGCCCTTGTCAAGTCTTGCCTCGATGACTGCGCCCTTTGCAAGTCTGTGAGGGTTAGCCTTCAGTTCCTTGACCTCAGCCACCAGCAGCACGTTCTCCAGCAGTTCATCTATACCCATGCCTGTCTTTGCAGATACGGGAACTGCGATGACATCGCCGCCCCATTCCTCAACGACCAGTTCATGCTCGGTCAGCTGCTGCTTGACTCTGTCGGGGTCTGCGCCTTCCTTATCCATCTTGTTTATTGCAACGATAACGGAAACGCCCGCTGCCTTCGCATGGTTGATG
>CAMNMO010000350.1 GCA_946544695.1 uncultured Ruminococcus sp.
CGTATTGTTTCCCCCGCCTTCGGCGGGGGAAACAATACACAACCAAATTGGGATATAGTTTATTATAAAAAAGACATGACAGGTCATGTTTCTGATATTATATCATCATTAATATGTTTAGTCAATAGTATAAATATAATATTTTAAACTTTTTACAAATAGTTAATGATTTTTGTGCAAAACTGACTTTCCGATGCGCAGAGGCAGCATTATCGCATCTTTTTAGCTGCCGCTGACGATATCATATCAGGAGCAAAATAGCGGCGATCGCCCCTGCCTTCTTTAGTCTGTTCATTTTAAATGTCTTCTTTTTTGAGCAATGATCTGCTCGGTTTAATATATTTATATTATGGTCATACCGCTGACACACCACCCAAAATGCCTATACAATAAGGAAACATCAAGATGATGTTATCCTGTCAAAAACTGCGGCAGCACCCGTATAATGGGGCGACGATCATATCACGCCTTTGCCGGAAAGTCAGGAAATTCGGGCGTTTATGGTAAATGTCATATAATTTTTCACTCGGACCGACTGCACCGCCTGTGACAGCAGGCTTTGCGGACGGGGAAAGTCGGAAAAAATATATCATCTTCCCGATGTGCATTTGTTGACACCGCAGCGGCGTTTATGATATAATTACACTGAAAGGGGAGACTGCGGTATGTCGGGAAATATGATGAGCTGCGGGGATATGTCAGTATTTCGGGAGGTTATTATGAGCAGAAAATTTATCCCGCTGTTTGCAGCCGCACTTTTGCTGACTTCATGCGGCAGGGCTGAAAGTGCAGAGACTCCTTCGGCTGCGCAGACTGCTGTCACGCAGACCGCAAAGCCGCAGACGACCGCAGCAGAAACTTCCGCTGCTGCCGAGACCGAGACTGCCGAGACCGAGACCGAGACTGCCGCCGAGACTGAGACTGCTGCTGAGGAAGCTGTGAGCGAACTTCCGTCGGAAGCCTATGTGGAGACAGGCACATTCGACCAGTACCGCTGTGAACTTGCGGGTGCCACCGCCTGCGGTGCAACAGCGGGCACACTTATCCTTCAAAGCATATCATACCTTTCGGGGGACGACCTTTATCAGCGCATGAACACCATACGCAGCTATTCGGTGCTGGGCGATGATTACAGCTGCGGTGCGCCGCAGTATTATCTGGCAGGCTTTCAGATAAGTGCATCACTGAACAAGTACCTGGAAGATAATGGCTTTGAGGGATACCTACTTACGGACCACCGCACAGAAAAGTCCACCGAACAGACCCTTATGGAACTTGTGGCGACCGGCAGACCCGCAGTGCTGGAGGTCTGCTATGCAAACGGCAGTGTGCTGCCTGATTTTCAGGGCTATTCCCACTGGATATGCATAAACGGCTACCGCACCACCGAAAACGGCGTGGAGTTCCGCTACTCCGATACGATAGCCGTGTGCGAAAACTGGGTGAGTTCGGAACTTCTCGATGAGTCAAATGCAAATGTCTCCTACGGAGATTTCTATATCCGACCCGAAAGATATATCGTATCATTTGAAAGACCTCTGCTGTAACATGCAGCAGAGGTCTTTTTTACTATATCACATTGGTGCACTGACAGTACCAGCCTATTATCTGTTCGGGTGTGTATCCGCTGTGCCCTTTCAGCCACCAGCGCACCGTTTCGGCAAAGCTGCCCACCGCCATATCCAGTGCATAGTCGTGGGGGATATCGCCGACCTGTAAATGTTGCTCATAAGCTTATCCGGCAGAAAAATGTTTTTAAAGCCCATATTGAAAGCCGTAAGGAACGCAAAGGTCAGTATCAGCTTTATACTCATCATAAGCAGACACAGCAGGATAGGTTCAAGGTAATCCCATATACTTCTCAATACTCTCATAACGATCTCCTTCTATAATACATTTTTAATAGCTTTGTAAATAATAATAGCATATTTTGTTTTTTTGTCAAGTCATATTACAAAAACTTTTTGCTGTAATATCATAAATGTCGGTAATAAGGTGTATTAATAAGGAAATACATCGCAAATGTCCATAAAAAAGACTGATTTGTGAAAAGTGCATAGAATTGCGATGTAAATATTGTAGAATATTTTTCGGCTGAAATTGGGCTGAAACTATGGTAATTTTAGCGAAAATCTGTTATAATATATTTACGACCGTAATTGTCGGCGGCGTGCCGTGCAATAAAACGGAATTCAAAATATTTGGAGGTAGATAACCTATGGCAACTAAGTATTGCTATCTCTTCTCTGAGGGTAATGCCAACATGAGAGAGCTGCTCGGCGGTAAGGGCGCTAACCTGGCTGAGATGACCAACATCGGTCTTCCTGTTCCCCAGGGCTTCACTATCACTACTGAGGCTTGCACACAGTATTATGAGGACGGCGGTATCTCGGAGGAGATCCAGAAGGAGATCAACGAGTATATCGTTAAGATGGAAGGTATCACAGGCAAGAAGTTCGGCGACAAGGAGAATCCTCTGCTCGTTTCCGTTCGTTCCGGCGCAAGAGCATCTATGCCCGGTATGATGGATACTATCCTGAACCTCGGTCTGAACGAGACTGTTGTTAATACAATCGCTGAGAAGTCTAACAACCCCAGATGGGCTTGGGACTGCTACAGAAGATTTATCCAGATGTATTCCGACGTTGTTATGGAGGTCGGCAAGAAGTACTTTGAAGAGCTGATCGACAAGATGAAGGAAGAAAAGGGCGTAACTCAGGACGTTGAGCTGACAGCTGAGGATCTGAAGACCCTGGCAGGCCAGTTCAAGGATGAGTACAAGGCTAAGATAGGCGTTGATTTCCCTGACGATCCTAAGGAGCAGCTGATGGGCGCTATCAAGGCAGTATTCCGTTCTTGGGACAACCCCAGAGCTAACGTTTACAGAAGAGACAACGATATCCCCTTCAGCTGGGGTACTGCAGTAAACGTACAGTCCATGGCATTCGGTAACATGGGCGATGACTGCGGCACAGGCGTTGCTTTCACAAGAGATCCCGCTACCGGCGAAAAGAAGCTGATGGGCGAGTTCCTGACCAATGCACAGGGTGAGGACGTTGTTGCAGGCGTTCGTACTCCTATGCCTATCCAGCAGATGGCTGAGACCTTCCCTGAGGCTTTTGCTCAGTTCAAGGAAGTTTGCCAGACTCTGGAGAACCACTATCACGACATGCAGGATATGGAGTTCACTGTTGAGAACAAGAAGCTCTACATGCTGCAGACCA
>CAMNMO010000351.1 GCA_946544695.1 uncultured Ruminococcus sp.
GCACAGACTTCTGTTACAAGTGTTGACGGTCTTTTTTCATTTCCCAGCAGATCGGATCTTGAGTAAAGCACATACAACTTGTCTGACGGCGAACAGAGTGCGGTATAGGCTGCAAGTCTCTCATGCATCAGGTCACTGAGGGCATTAGCCTCGATGTTGATATTTTCGGTAAGTCTCAGCAGATCTTTCTCATGCTCGGTCATAAGTCCCTTGTTTTTTATTGATGCGGGGAATATGCCGTCATTGACCTCAGCCGCAAACACTGCCCTTACTCCGCCAAACCTTGAATGCGATGCATCTGCAACACGCACACAATCAAGCTTCTGCGGCGGTTCAGAGACCTTCATCTGCGAAAGCATCAGGCTGTAAAGTTCATAGTAAGCCCTCAGTGTTATCTTCTCATTGCCGAGTATCTCGTATATCGATTTGACAGCAGACAAACTCATGCCCCAAAGCTGTTTCAGCCCACGGGACATCTCAGTCTCGGTGTCATTATTTGAAAGTGCCACACGCTTTACCAGTGAATATGTCTGTTCGGACAAACGCAATTTGCCCAGAAGTTCGTAGAAGGCTTCGGATATCTGCTGCGCTGTTGCATCAGCACAGGCGGTACGGAATTTGAGCAGCGGGTCTATAACACTTTTTCTCAGCTTGTTTATACGTTCGAGCTGAGCAGGTGTTTCACCCTCGGCGCCTGTGAAATCTTCAAGCCACATATCCCTGTCAACATTCCAGCGGATACAATAATCCTCCAGATCACTTATCTCATAATTCAGCAGACCAAACAGCGGCGATTTTATGAGCTTCATTATATTCTCAGTGCGAGGCTGCCTTGTCAGAACAGTCTTGAATATAGTATTAATGTAATGCACGATAGCTGATGCATCGACACTGTCACGCTTATCTATGAAAAACGGTATGTCGTATTTTTCCATAGCACTCTCAAGCACAGGTGCGAAGCCCTCGAGACCTCTAAGTGTCACGGCGATATCATTATAGGTATATTTTTCTTCACGGACAAGACGGCATATCTCAGCACAGATATAGTCCGCTTCTTCATACATGTCATCTGCCGCCATGACCTTGATATCACTGTTTGTGCTTTTATATTTTACACGGTCGTTGTCAAACAGCTTTTTTGAAAGCTGTGTCAGGTCAGCGGAATGCGGCGCAGTCTCATCGGCTGATGCGGCACATAGTTCCTTATTGTGTGCCTTTGCCATGTCAGATATCTGCTGACGTGTTTTTACGGTAACGTCAAACGGGTGAGTACGGCAGCGTGCCGCATATTCATCATCTATCATCAGTGAAACGGTCAGGCTTACGCTGTCCCTGATGCATGTATCAAGTATCCTGCGTTCATCAAAGGAAAAATCATTGAACGATGATAAGAACACAGACTTCCCTAAAAAGACACCTGTCTGATCTGCAAGCGCAGCAGCTTCCTCCATAACAGAAAGCTGATCTTTCATTGCAGCATTTTCAAGCTCACAGATATAATTTGTAAATATCTGTGAAAGATCGAGGAGTTTCAGTGCCACTGAACCTTCAAGTCTTTCGCCCGCAAGCTGAAGTGCTTCAGGCGTGATACCGCTCTGCCTTAACTGAGGCAGCAAAGCTATGAGTTCACCGATAAAAGAAGCTTTTGCCAGGCTGTTTTTGTAATAGCGGACCGCACCGTCCTTAGCAAACTTCCTGACTGCACGGTACATTATTATCATCTGTGCATTGGCGTTAGCCATGTCCTTCGCCCTGCTGCCGTATTCATCAACTATATCTTCAGCCAAGCGATCGAAACCCGTTGTCTTTATCTTATTGAAAAGCTTAGCACCAAGCCTTTCATACAGCATTTTGTCATACTCAAAAGAAAACTGATCGGGTACTATTACAAGTACATCTTCATTTTCAGCGGCAGCACATATCCTGTCAATGAACAGTTGTTCACGGCTGCTTCTTATGCCGCCTGTGATGATCTCTACCATTGCTTGACCTCCCCAAAGTAAGGCAGCACCGCACCTGAACGCCTTAATGCATGCTGACACAAGATCCGTGCGGTGTCACCAGAATATATACATCAAGTATACCACCAAGAAGAAATTTTGTCAACCAAAAAGAGTACCGATAATTGTACAGCTAAAACAATTCCTCTATAAGTTCAGCTATGCGCAGCGATACCTCTATATCGCCGTCAGCATCTATCATACTGAATTTTTTATTATCGTATGATATCTCATCTTTCCCGATAGCCTGAGACGGGAAGAATGCAAAATGATTTTTTCCTGCTTTGAAGCTGAGTCCGTCACCTGCGATAGAAAATACCAATGCAGCAGCGGCTGCGATACAAAACCTTGAATTTACTGACATAAAAAAACACTCCCATAAAAAGTTTTACACACTGATTATGGGAGCATTATCATGTTTTATTCAGTTTCCGAATACCTGTCTTGCGATATCAACAGACTGCTTTGCATCTTTTGAGTAAAAATCAGCACCTATCTGTTCAGCATAATCGGGCGTTACAACTGCACCGCCCACCATTATCTTACAGTCAACATTATTGGCACGAAGCAGCTTGATGGTCTCCTCCATGCTGACAAGAGTTGTGGTCATAAGTGCAGAAAGACCCACAAGGTGAACATCATTCTCTATAGCTGCATCTACCACAGTCTGGTAGTCAACATCTTTTCCAAGATCTATAACTTCATAGCCGTAGTTTTCAAGCAGCACCTTAACTATGTTCTTTCCGATATCATGGATATCGCCTTTTACGGTCGCAAGGATTATCTTTCCCTTTGAAACACTGCTGCCGCCGTCAGCCAGCATCTTCTGCTTGATGACCTCAAAGCATGCCTGTGCAACACCTGCGGTCTGTATAAGCTGCGGCAGGAATATCTTGCCTTTCTCAAACTGTTCACCTGCTTTGTCAAGTGCAGGCACAAGCATCTCATTGATGATCAGCATAGCATCGGTAGTTTCAAGCAGCTTGGCTGTTATCTCAGCACCCTCGCCTTTTAGACCATGTTCGATCGCATAAGGCAGGTCAACGTCGGATTTTTTCTCAGCCTTTGCCGAAGGTGCAGATGTATCTCCGCCGTAGTGAGCAATGAAATCAACCGAGTTTTTGTCTATATTTGTCAGCAGTTTGTAAGCACGCACCGTCGCTGTCATCGAATCGATATTCGGATTCATTATTGGCAGGTCAAGTC
>CAMNMO010000352.1 GCA_946544695.1 uncultured Ruminococcus sp.
ATACCTTCTGTAATAATGTATAAATGGTTTACTTTCCCATTATTGAATTCATTATACCATATCTTCTCTTCAATATCAATTATAAAAAGGATTCGGAAACAAAACAGCACTCAGATCGTTCCGAGTGCTGTTTTGTATCATAGCTTTATAGGTCTTCTCAGTAAATGCTTCAACACATTGTATATAAGCGCATAACTCATGTAACAGTCCATTATATCATATTCTTCTCTTTGGTTTCTTAAATGGGTCCTGGTAGACCTTTATTAGTTTCAGCATCGAGATGCGGTATACTGCTATGTGTATGGCGCACCCTATGCCAAGCGCAATTTTTTCGGCACGCAGTCTGCTGTCGTGAACTGCTGTGAGTTCACCGACAAGCTTCTGAAAATAGCTTTCTTCATATTGCTGGATATACACGCTGCGGATAGCTTCGTTAAGTGCAAATTCGTAAAAAGGAAGCGAGTAGTGATAGATATAGAATGCATAAGCTATGGGTATGACAGAATAGACAATAAAATAGATAGTGTAGAATCTGTACTCGCTTTCGGGAAAATGGTATATGTCCGAACAGCGCAGGTTTCGTGTGAAGATGATGGCAAGCAAGGCTATGACTCCCGAAACGATAAGCGATGAAAGTATAAAAGTAACATATACAGGTGAATTGACTGTGTCAAATTTCAGCCTTACATCTGTGATGGTCATTTTTACGATGACATCGTTCAATATATACAGCAGGGCAGAGAAAATACCCATGCGTTTCAGGAAGCGTTTGGTAAACAGTGTCATTAACAGCTCTCCGTTCTTATGGTCTGGCAGAATGATTATAGCATAACTTCGCAAGAATGTCAACGCAGCATCAAAAAGTAAAATAATAGTAAAAAAGCTTGTATTATTCCGACTGATGTGCTATAATATATTGAAGATATTTTTACAGGAGGCGGTGCTGTGAACGGCTGTGTTCAAGTCGTGCTGGATAAACTGAATAAAAGTGAAGCACTGCGCTACATGGGCTACGGAAAAACTGCGCCGGATGAAAATGTGCTTGCGATGATGGACGAATGTGAAAAGGCATTGCTGACGGTCATAAAGCCGTGTTTTACTTACCATATTTTTGATATAGAACATGTTGATAACGGCGTTGCTGTTCTTGGCACATCGATGATTCTGGAAGGGAAGTCTGTTTCTGAACATCTTGCAAACTGTGACAGATGTGTGCTGCTGGCAGCTACGCTTTCGGCACATGCCGACAGGATAATACGCCGATATGAAGCCACAGACATGACACGGGCTGTCATGGCAGATTTTCTTGCAAGCGCTGCGGTCGAACAGGTCTGTGATATGGCGGACGAACAGGTGAGGAAAGAGTTTTCCGATTTTCATCAGACATGGAGATTCTCGCCCGGCTATGGTGATCTTCCGCTTGACATTCAGGGGCAGTTTCTCGATGTGCTCCAGGCGCAGAAAAGGATAGGTCTCAATGCGACAGAGAATAATATTTTAACGCCCAGAAAATCCGTTACGGCTGTGATAGGTCTGAGCGTTCACGATATACCTAAGGGAAGACGGGGTTGTGCTGCCTGTAATATGCATGATACCTGTCAATTCAGAAAAAGAGGCGATCATTGTGGGATTTAGAGAGCTTTTAAAGCAAAAGGAATTTGTTATACTTGATGGTGCGATGGGCACCATGCTTCAGGCAAAAGGACTTAAAATGGGTGAAACTCCCGAGGCTATGAATATTGAAAAGCCCGAGTGGCTGCTCAATATACACAAGCAGTATATCGAAGCGGGTTCCGATGTTATCTATGCCAACACCTTTGGTGCAAACAGGCACAAGCTTGCCAAGTGCGGCTATTCGGTGCAGCAGGTCATAGGCGAAGGTATAAGGCTGGCAAAGCAGGCAGCGGAGGGTACTGATACTCTGGTGGCACTGGATATAGGTTCCATCGGACAGATGCTTGAACCCACTGGTACACTGACATTTGAAGAAGCCTATGATATTTTCAAGGAAATGGTCATCGCAGGCAGCGAAGCTGACCTGGTGGTTTTTGAGACCATTACAGATCTCTATGAGTTCAAGGCAGCCATTCTTGCCGCTAAGGAGAACAGCGAACTGCCAATAATGTGCACCATGACATTTGAGGAAAACATGCGTACTTTCACAGGTGTTGATATAAGTGCCATGTGTCTTACAGCTGAGGGCCTTGGTGTGGATGCTGTCGGCGTTAACTGTTCACTGGGTCCCAAGGAACTTTATCCTGTTGTTGAGAAGATATGTAAGTGGACGACACTGCCTGTTGTGGTAAAGCCTAATGCTGGTCTGCCCGACCCTGTTACAAATGAATACAACTGTTCGGCAGAGGAGTTTGCTGAACTGGCGCAGACACTTATCCCGCTGGGCATCAAAGTTATAGGCGGCTGCTGCGGTACCGACCCCAGGTACATCGCATGCCTGAAAGAGATGCTTGCTGACAAAAAGCATGTCATCAGAGATGTTCATATACCCGCAGTTTGCTGCTCGGCAACTGATGTTGTGGTCATAGATCAGCCACGTATAATCGGTGAACGTATAAATCCGACCGGCAAAAAGCGTTTCAAACAGGCACTGCTGGAGGGTGATATAGACTATATCTTAGGTCAGGCTATCGAACAGATAGATGCGGGTGCTGATATCCTCGATGTTAACGTGGGTCTGCCTGCCATTGATGAGAAAGCCATGATGGTCAGGGCGGTAAAGGCTTTGCAGGGCGTGGTAGATGTTCCGTTGCAGCTTGATTCCACCATACCCGAGGTAATGGAGGCTGCGCTGAGGGTCTATAACGGCAAGCCTATCGTCAATTCGGTAAATGCCGAGGAAAAATCACTGGAAACCGTACTGCCGCTGGTAAAAAAATACGGCGCTGCTGTGGTCGGCCTTACACTTGATGAGAACGGCATTCCTAAAACAGCAGATGAACGCTTTGCCCTTGCAAAGAAGATACTTGACCGTGCAATGGCAATAGGTATCCGCCGTGAAGATGTTTATATCGACTGCCTGACACTGACTGCTTCTGCTGAACAGGAGAATGTTATGCAGACTGTCAATGCGGTGCGCAGAGTCAAAGAAGAACTTGGACTGAGGACTGTGCTGGGTGTTTCAAATATAAGCTCTGGTCTGCCCAGCAGAGAGATAGTCAATCATAACTTC
>CAMNMO010000353.1 GCA_946544695.1 uncultured Ruminococcus sp.
ATACATGATAAATTACAATAAACGACATTCGCCGAAGTATTGAAAGGAGAAAAATATGGCTAAGATAAAGGTTGTGACAATTGGCAGACTGTACTGTTCGGGCGGCAGCGACATAGGCAAACTAGTGGCTGAAAAGCTGGGCGTGCCCTGCTATGACAGAGAGATAATCGAGATGGCTGCCAAAAACAGCGGTATCTCGATGGAGGAGATAAAGAAGTATGAGGAAAGCATACTCAACCCGCTGAAAAAGCCCATCAACTTATTTGGCACTGCCGAGGATATCACCGAAAAGATATTCGCTGCCGAGACAGAGGTGGTCTACAAGCTGGTGGAGAAAGGTCCCTGCGTTATAGTGGGCAGGTGCGCTGACTTCATACTGAAAAACAAGGTCAAGACACTGAATGTTTTCATCTATTCATCGCCCGACAAGCGCAGGCAGACTGCCATGAGCAGCAAATACAATGTTCCCGAGGACGAAGTGGACAACAGGCTGAAAAAGTATGACAAAAAGCGTGGCGATTACTACAACGCCAACACCAATAAAAAATGGGGCAGAAAAGCCAGCTATGACCTCTGCCTGGACAGCGGCAAGCTGGGTTATGAGATGTGTGCCGAACTGATAGCACACGCTGTGGAGGTCTCAGGGTAATGGCTAAGGACGTCAAAACAAATGCCATGCGCATTCTCGACCGCAATAAGGTCAGCTACAAAGTCAACACCTATGAGTGTGACGAGTTCATTGACGGTGTGCATATAGCTGATATGCTGGGTCAGCCCCACGACAGCACCTTCAAGACACTGGTCGCACAGGGCAAAAGCGGCGGCTACTATGTTTTCGCCATACCCATAGATGAGGAGCTGGATATGAAGAAGGCTGCAAAGTCGGTGGGTGAAAAATCGGTGGAGCTTATACATGTCAAGGATATAAACAAGGTGACAGGATATATCCGTGGCGGCTGCACACCGCTGGGCATGAAAAAGCAGTACCCCACAGTGATCGACAACAGCGCCGAAAAGTTTGACGAAATAATAATCAGCGGTGGAAGACTGGGCTCGCAGATATTCCTTGACCCGCAGGACCTTGTGAAAGTCACGGGCGGAAAATTCGAGAGCATAATTTTCCGCTGACGAGAGACAGGTAATCACGGAGGATAGTAAAATGAAGTACATCAAGAGTTTAGCGGCTGCTGCACTTGCTGCTGTCATGGCAGCGGGAATGGCGGCGTGCAGCCTGACAGACAACGGTGATACCGCCGCATCATCAAAGGCTGAGAGCACAACTGCGGCGGAAGCTGTTACCACCGACGAGGAGGAAGCGGCAGAGACTGAGACCGCTGCGCCCGAGGAAACAAAAGCTCCCGAGACGACCACAACGGAAAAGCCCGAGGAGCCGAAGGAAGAATTCAAGTACATAGGCGAGGAGGACGGTGAGGACAGCACCTACTCATTCCCGCTGACAAACGGCACCGAACAGGAGATAATCAGCTTTGCCCTGAGATACGGCGACGGTGACTTCACCGAGAACCTCATTCCCGACGGCGAGGACTTTGCTGCCGATGAAACAAGACTGCTCAACTGGACCCATACCGTCACCGGTGATGTGATGACACTGGGCGAATTCAATGCCGAGATAACGCTCGATAATGAAAAAACCTACCTGCTGCACGTTTTCCCCATGAGTGATATCATCAATGCTGAGATACGTGTGATGGACGAATACGCCTTCATAGTATATGAGAACAAGATAGGCGATACAAAGTCCACGATGGAACAGGAAGAAAAGGCTGCCGAGGAGGACAGAAAGGCTGAGGAGGCTAAGACTTCCACCACCACAACTGTCAGCGAGACCGAGACTGAGACCGAAACGGAAACAGAGACTGAGACCGAGACAGTTACCGAAGCCCCCGCCGAAACACAGCCGCCTGTGGTAGTCGAAACGGAAGCACCGTATTACGACAACACCTGGGACACAGGCTACGATGACGGCGCACAGTACTGGTGATGTTCTGTTTACTATAATTATACATCGGCTGGCTGTTTCATATTTTTGCGTATGTGAAAATATGGACAGGCAGCCGATTTTATTTGCGATGCAGAGATCTTTTTAGTTGTTTTTACATGCAAAAAGCGATTAAAATATTTATATAATTGAATTGTACTCATTGACAATACAAATAATAAAATGTTATAATGTTAACGGAAATTGTAAACGTTGACAAGGTGTATCATGCCTGACGCACAGGGACTGTTTACAGCGTCGGTATGAAAGTCCGTGAAAATGAGGAGGATATATCAGTATGAAACTGACTAAAAGATTGCTGGCGCTGACCGTTTCGCTGGTATCGGTGATGACGGCGGCTGCATGCGGAAGCGGTGACTCTGCAAAAAAAACAGATGATGACCCGCTGGAAAGCTATGAGGATAAGGTGGAAGTTGCTTCCACCGAGGATATCGACGAACTGGTGCAGGACGTTTCTGCCATACCCGAAGGCTCTGACGGAACACTGAAATGGCTGTCATACTTTGACATAAACCCCAGCCGCCGTGTCCCCGAAAAGAGGACAGACCTGACACTGTTCGAGGAAAAGGGCGGCAAGATAGAGTATGAAAGCTGTTCTTCCATAGAGAAGTACGAAAAGCTTGCCACCGAACTTATGGCAAACAACCCGCCCGACATGTTCTGGTATGAGCAGAAAATGACATTCCCCGCAAACTGCATCAAGGAAATGTTCCAGCCCGTTGACGAGATAGTTGACTTTGACAGCCCGCTGTGGAGCGATGTAAAAGCCACTGCCGACCAGTATACCCTGAACGGCGAACATTACGTGGCACCCATAAGCTTCGGTGCGATCTCTGTGCTGACTTACGACAAGGACGTCATTGAAGCCGCAGGCCTTGATGACCCCTATGAGATCTACCTTGACGGTGATTGGGACTGGAATGCCTGGTATGACATGATGACAGAATACTGCGAGGGTGCACCCGAGGGCGAGGACAGATACGGCGTAAACGGCTGGTTCGCACCTTTCATATTCCAGTCAACAGGGAAAACGCTCATATCCTATGATGCCGAAAAGGACGAGTATGTGGAGAACCTTAACGATGCGGATTTCCAGAGGGCAGCAGAGGTGCTTTACAACATAAAGAAGAACAACATGTACTATCCCGAATGGATAGGTCAGACCA
>CAMNMO010000354.1 GCA_946544695.1 uncultured Ruminococcus sp.
ACGCCTCTCTTCTGAGGACAGCTCTGATCGATAACTCTCTTCTTCTTGGCATTGAAGCCCTTCTGGAGTGCGGGAGCTGTGGACTTGTCGGCAAGTACATTTCTGCCCTTTCTTACTAACTGGTTAAAGGTTGGCATAATTTCTCTCCTTTCATCAAATAGTTACACTGACCCTATTGTCAGCGTACCCGATTATTATACATCAATTATCCCCTGCTGTCAAGCGGTTTAACACAATTTTTACACTTATCACAAATCACCCCGACAGTTTGCCTGTCGGGGTGGTCATTATCGCCTGTTTTCCTTTTATTCGCTTTATCACGCTGTCTTGATGACATCATCTTACAGTCGGTGTATCATCAAATTGCAGCGAACTTTCATCGGTCTCATAGCCCAGACTTTTTGCAGCGCTGACACCCATTATCTTCACTGTGAAGTCCTCGGGCATGCTTTCGGGGTCACTGCTTATCCTTATCTCCTCGGATATTTTTTTCAGCTCGGGCATCACAGCATAGTCTACCCATATCTCGGCAATGAAGCTGCTTACAGGTTCATTGAGATCGGTGGTCTCGTCGGCGGGCATGCTTATCATCCCGCCTTTGGTATCTGCCTTGATATACAGCGCATCGTCATTCACTGTAAGCTTTATCGTATCCTCGCTGACTGTCTCGGTGCCCACCCTTGAGACTTCACTGCCGTCCTTAGGTTCAATGCCCAGTCGGAACGCCACTATGTCCTTTGTTACGCCGTTCTGTGTCACCGAACGCCTTTCGATATCGGGGTAAGGCGTCACTATATAGTCAAGGCTTTCCGTATCGCCAATATCGGTCACACCGCTGTGCACCCCTTTGACCTTCATTTCCATCATGTCGGTGCCCTGCTGTTCCTCACCGAACTCAACACAGTTCTGACCGCTGTAATTCCCCGTGCGGCTGTAAGAGAACCTTGTGTGCCTTGCCGCACTGTCTGTATCGGAATATTTCAGCTCGATATCCAGCGAGAAGCCGTCATCCTGCTGATAGATACCGCAGCAGGATACCTGCGTAAACTCCGCATCTGACGCCGCCCTGATATACACAGGCTCGGCATTTTCGTTAAACTGTGCTATCACGGTATCCTCCGAGGATTTTTTCAGCAGCCTGACCTTATCGGGCAGCACGCCGTCAGTGGGCTTGAAGCCTATCCTGTACACCACCCACGTACTGTCAGTATTATCCGTGTTCTGACGCTGCTGTACGATCTTCTCGGGGGTGACTTCAAGGCGTGTGTCCTCGGCTGACTGTGCTGCTGACATCTCAAAAAATCCGCCATAGGGCTGAAGGTCGTCTGCATCGTTCGAGAAAAATATCTTATGTTCATCGGGCGGCACAATATTGCCTTCATACTCGATAACTATCTCCAGATACAGCTTGTCGTCCGATATCTTTGCGGTACTGCCGTTTTTAATTGTACTGTCACAGTTGACTGTCACATACAACGGGTCCGCATTCTCACCGAAATAATAACGCAGGGTGTTGTCGTTGACGTTCTGTGCGGTCACCTCATCAAAGGTCTGAGCCGAAAGTTCAAAGCCGTATGTCACCTCAGTCCTGTCGTTATACCTGTTTACCCGCATGCTGTTCTTCGGGTTTATGATACAGCTGACATCACTTGTACTGCCGCTGAAGCTTACACCGCTTACATAGCTGTCACCCGCTGTATACTCAGCCGACTGCCCGTCACCTGATCCGGCTGCGGTCATTGTTCCCATCGGCTTTGAGGTGGTGCCGTCCATTTTTATGGTTATGTTCAGCTTGCCCCGCAGACTTCCCGTGTTCTCGGCATCGGTCATATTTATTACCAGATAAGCAGTATTCTTGTCCTCCGCAGAGGGCACCAGCTTCTGCCCGAGTATCTCAACGGGTCTGTCGCTTTCCACCAACAGACTTCCCGTCATTTCGCCCAGGTGTACTTCTCCCGTATCGCTTATATACCAGTTCTTGCCCACGGGGGTCGCATCTTCTTTGGTATCGGTGAGCTTTATGACGATATACTGGGATATATCTATCCCCGTTAAGCGGTCATCGAACAGATTCAAAAGTGCTTCGGTCTTGAAGCGTCCGTCATCTCCCAGGGTCATGCAGCTGACATCGGGGCTTATCGCCATTTTGCAGATGTAATTGCTTGCTGTGATGTATTCGCATTCGTCGTTGTATTCTCCCTCTGCCAAGCCTGTGACAGCTTCTGCCGAGCGCAGTACATCAAGAAAATAATCGTCATCGGTGCCGCCCAGCAGTGCATAGCCCTTTGCTTCCGTATTGTCAATGGCTTCGTTAGCTGTATACTCCCTGCCGTTTATGTTCATGGTGACATCTACGGAGCGAATGTTTTCCGGAGCGGTATACATAAATCCCAGGGCTATCTTGTCACCGAAGTGCATCTGCTTTTGTCCGCCCTCCGTATGGTCTGTGCTGTCTTCCGGTATGTTTATGCAGAACAGGCGGTTGCCCATTTTGTAGATCTGTCTTGCTGCCACCAGCTGAGTTATCTTTCTGCCGTCAAGGAAGATCTCGCTGCTGTCTATGACCGTCACCGTTTCCACATAGTCGTACTGCTCCTTCATCTCTTCAAGTTTTGCGGCAGCTGTATCCTTGTCCGCCGCAGGTGCTATACGGCGGACAGCCCCATTTTCATCAAAGGCTGCGCTTATGGAAGGTGCATCGTTCTCCACCGAAGCCTTTTTACCGAAAACAGCGGGCATCGCCACCACCGATACTATCACCGCAGCGGTCACCGCTATCACCCCGATGTTCTGCCAGCGTTTCAGCACAGGTCTGTTCTCCTCTGCCTGCACACGGGCGAGTGCTTCCTGCTTCCACGCATCGGGGGTCTTTACATTATCAAGAAAACGCTTTTTTTTCATTTAGCACATCTCCTTTCAGCCTTCCAGCATACCTTTCAGCTTTTCCCGCCCTCTTTTCAGCTGTGAGCGTACTGTTGCGGGCTTCTGTTTTGTGATGTCTGCCGTTTCCTCAGCAGTCAGACCCTCATAGTAGCACAGGTAAATAACATCACGGTATTTAGGCGGCAGACTCATCACAAGCTGCCAGAGCTCGCTGTCTGCGGGCATAACAGGCTGTTCGGCTATCTCATCAAGGCTGACGGTCGGGCGGCGCAGCAAAAGCCTGAGCGAACTGCGGCACTCA